>VERK01000133.1 GCA_018882725.1 Actinomycetota bacterium
CCGCAAGGGCTGAGCACTCTGCGTACACGTTCGTTCGTCGTCGGACTCGTCGCCGGCACCGTTCTGGTGTCGTGTGGCGGGTCCGATGGTTCTTCGTCCTCGAGTTCGATCACACCGTCGACCGACTCTCCGGTCGAGTCGACCGAGCCGGTGGTCACCGAAGCACCGACCACCACGGCGGTCACGGCTCCACCGGCGACACGCGAGTGGCTCGTGCAATTCGGAACCGAAGGATCCGACGTTCTGCTGGGCGTCACGCCCGCCGCCAATGGTGACGTGTGGATCTCGGGTCATACCGATGCGTCCGTCGTGGCCTCCGATTCGTACAGCGGCACGGCGTCCTCGGGTCTGCTCGACGCACTGTTGCTACGAGTGGACGCGGCCGGACAACTGAAGATTCCCGTGCAGTTCGGAACCGCTGACGCCGATGCCTTGCTCGGATCGGCGACGACGGCCGATGGCGGTGTGGCGGTGATCGGTTACTCGAAGGGCGAGTTCGCCACGACCAACTACGGCATCAACGACATGATCGTCGCCAAGTTGACGGCCGACGGAGCCGAGGAATGGCACGCACAACTCGGCGGCCCCGACTGGGATCGTGGCTACTCGGTGCAGGTGGCCGCCGATGGCTCGGTGTTCGTCGGGGGTTACACATTCGGTGGCATCGCCGAGAACTTCGGGGGCGCGGGTCAAGGCAATCACGATGCCGTCGTCGCGAAGTTGTCGCCCGCCGGTGAGATTTTGTGGGTCGCCTCGGTCGGTACACCGGACGTGGAGTGGGGGCAATCGCTCGCCCTCGACGCCGAGGGCGGTGTGGTGATCGTCGGCTACACGCAAGGTGACTGGAATGGCGCGAACACTGGCGCCCGCGATTACTTCGTCGCGCGTCTCACGCCCGACGGCGCGCTCGACTGGGTCGTGCAGGGTGGCAGCGAGCTCGACGACTGGTTGCAAGGAGTGGCCATCGCCGCCGACGGCACGATCTGGGCCGGCGGTTTCACTGCGGGCGCTGACGGCGGCTTGGGCGGAACCGACATGTTCTTGGTGCGGGTGTCGCCGACCGGTGAGTTGTTGAGCGAAGCGCGACTCGGGACCGATGGTGACGACCGAATCTTCGGGCTCGTTCCCACCGACGACGGCGACGTGTACGTGTCGGGAACGGTGAGCGGTTCGTTCAATGGCGCGACATGGGCCGGCAAGAAGGACGTCGTGGTCGCTCGACTCGGCGCCGACGGCTCGGTTCGCTGGAGCGATCAGTTCGGCGGCGAGGTTGACGACGATGCGTATGGTCTCGCGAGTGTCGACGGTCGTTTGATCGCCGTGGGCGTGACCGCTGGTCTCATCGATGCGTCGGCGTCGTCGAACGGCGGCCCAACCGACGGTTGGATGGTGTCGTACCGACTCTGATCGCTCACTCGGTGAGTGACTGGCACAACTGCCAGGGTCGGCCGTCCACGAGATCGGTGTTGCGGCTGATGCGACGATTCAGCGTTCGGACCGGATGGATGTCGGCCGTCACCGTGTGACGTGCACGTGCGATGTCGGGCAGGTTGATGGTTCCGTCGAACGGTCGCTGACGTTCGGGAGCCCACAGAGTGAAGTCGGCGGGCAACGTGATGACGACGTTCTCGGGGCCGGCCGCAACCAGGTTCACTCGGTTCTCGGCGGCCCGTTCGGGCAGACACAGTTCGACGTCCCACGCTTCACCACCGGGTGCCCACGGCACGGCGATCACGTCGACGGCCGCCAGAGCCGCCAAGCGGGGAATCTCCGGATACAGCACATCGTCGCCGACCACGACGGCCAGGCGGCCGAAGGCGGTGTCGAGCGTGACGACGGAGTCACCGAGGACTTCGACCCACGCGTGTCGTGTGACGCGATGGATCTGACGTTGATGCAACACGATGCCGTTCGCACTGATCGCGATGCCGCAATGGCTCGTGCCTTCGTGACTCGAATGTCGACGTGACGACACGACGAGGGCGTCGGTGCCCGCCAAGGCGGCTGTGATCGACTCGATCGACACGTCGTCGAGCGCAAGTTCGGGGAGCACGACGAGCCTCGATCCGTTGCGCACGAGTGACTCGACCTCGTGAACGCTCGCCGTGGCACTCACCTGAATCTGATCGGCCCGCTGGTGATCGTCGGCGGGGGGAGTCGGTTGCGCCAAGGCCGAGTACACCGAGGGACGGCGACTGCGACGCACATCGGTTCCGTCGGGACGCGGCTGACCGCACAGTGAGAGATCGGCGTCGGCCACGACGACGGCCTCGTCGTCACGAGGACCCTGGGCGACCACCACGCCATCGGGTCGCACGATCTGGCTCTCGCCGGCGCCGCGCAACATCGCGGACGGAACACCCATGTTCTGTGCGAACTCGGCCAAACGGTCGGGTGGCAAGAGCGGGCCGATCTTGCAGCAGGCCACCAGCCAGGCGCGGTTCTCGGCCGCTCGAACCGGAATGTGCGTGGACGCTTCGTCGAGAGCGAACGAGTTGAGTGAGTTGAGCAGAACGTTCGCGCCCCGAACAGCAAGAGTGCGCGGGACCTCGGGGACCACGCCGTCCATGCAGGCGTAGGTGCCCAGGCGAGCGAATCCGGCGTCGATGACGTCGGCCGGACGATCGGCCGGCGACAGGTAGATGCCTTCGGCTCCCATCAGAACGGTCTTGTCGTTGGCGGCTGCGAGACGACCCGACGGATCGATGAGGAGGTTGGTGTTGGTGACGCGTCCGGCTTCACGACGCACGGTGCAGTTGAACTGGATCCACATCCCGTGGCGCGCGGCCGCGGCGCCGATGCGTCGGGTCCAGGCCGAATCGAGATCGATCGCGACGTCCCAGCAGTGTTCGGCCGAGTCGTAGATGGACAAGTGGTTGCCGAATTCGGGGAGAACGAGGACGATCGGCTTGGCTCGCGCTGCTTCGTCGATCATGCGCAAGGCAGTGTCGAGGTTCTCGTCGACATCGCAGCCGGTGGCGTACTGCGCAGCGGCCAGGCGGACGATCATCGCGGCGGGAAGTTGCCGGCCCGCGACACCAGGGCGGGCGTGGAGTGGCCGATCACCGACTGCAACCACGGCACCGATGCGATGACCGCGTCGAGGTCGATTCCGGTGGAGTGGCCCATGCGGTGAAGCATGTAGAGGACGTCTTCGGTGGGCACGTTGCCGGTGGCGTTGGGCGCGAACGGACAGCCGCCGATGCCACCGAGCGATGCATCGAAGGCGCGAACACCTTCTCCGACGGCCGCCGCGATGTTGGCCAGCCCGGTGTTTCGAGTGTTGTGGAAGTGACAACGCAGAACGAGATCGGGGTCGAGGTCACGCACCGTCGCCACGCCGCGAACGACGTCGGTGGGTGCGGCCACACCGATGGAATCGGCCAGCGCGAACTCGTCGGGTCGAACCTGGAGGATCGCCCGGGCGACGTCGCGCACGCGTCCGTCGGGTACTTCGCCTTCGAACGGACATCCGAACGCCGCGGCGAGAGTGACGGTCGTGCGCAGGCCGTGTGCGCGAGCGCGCTCACCGACTTGATGCCACACGTCAACGAGTTCGGCGGTGGTGCGTCCCTGGTTGCGCGTCGCGTAGGTGTCGGTGCTGACGACCACCACGTTGATCTCGTCGACACCAGATTCGATGGCGCCGTCGAGGCCGCGCGCGTTCAGGACCAATCCGGCGAGCGACACCGCGGTGCGGTCGGGCAGTGTCCCGGGAGCGTTGAGGGCGGTCATCACGTCGAGGCCATCGGCCATCTGCGGAACCCGCTTCGGGTTGACGAACGACACCACCTCGGCTCGTCGAACACCGGCCGCGACCAATCGTTGAACCAGTTCGACTTTGTGAGCCGTGGAGACGATGACGTCCTCGGACTGCAGGCCGTCGCGAGCGGCGACATCGACCAATGAGATGTCGAAATCGCGGGTGACGGGCGTGTTCACGGGTGTCGATTCTTGCCCGGTGGCGGTGCCGGTGGGCTACGATTCCAATGGTAACGCTGTTCCGCTGAGCGAAACAGCGATCGGGGAGGGGATGCTGGCAGATGGCGGCCTTGGACGACATCCGCGTAGTCGAGATGGGCCAATTGTTGGCCGGGCCGTTCTGCGGTCAACTGCTCGCCGACTTCGGCGCCGACGTCATCAAGATCGAGCCCCCGAAAGTTGGCGACCCCATGCGCGAGTGGGGTCGGGAAAAAGCCGACGGCTACTCGTTGTGGTGGCCCGTGGTGGCCCGCGGCAAAAGGTCGGTCACTCTCGATCTGCGCACGGCCGACGGCCAGCGCATCGCGCGCGAACTCATCAGCAAAGCCGACGTCCTCATCGAGAACTTCCGCCCCGGCACCATCGAGAAGTGGGGCCTCGATCCCGAAACGTTGCGACGGGACAACCCACGTCTCATCGTGGTGCGTGTGTCGGGTTACGGCCAGACCGGTCCCTACTCCGATCGCCCGGGTTACGGCGCGATCGGTGAAGCGATGGGCGGTATTCGGGCGGTGATCGGTGAACCCGACCGTCCGCCGGCCCGTGCTGGTATTTCGCTCGGCGACACCATGGCCGCGACGTTCGCGTGTGTGGGAACACTGGTGGCACTTCACGTGCGCGAGCGCACTGGCCGCGGACAAGTGGTCGACTCGGCGCTGTACGAAGCGGTGCTCGGCATCATGGAATCGCTGATTCCCGAGTACGTGATCGCCGACTACGTGCGGCCGCGCACTGGCTCGATGATCCCCAATGTGGCTCCGGCCAACGCGTATCCGACCAAGGACGGCAAGGAACACCTCATCTCGGGCAATCAGGACACGGTGTGGCGCCGACTGGCCGTAGCGATGGGCCGACCCGAGTGGGGTGAGGACGAACGCTTCGCCACCCACGGGGCCCGCGGGCGAAACCAGATCGAGCTCGATCGCCTGATCGCCGAGTGGAGCAAGACGCTCACGGCCGAAGACCTGGAAGCCGTACTCAACGAACACGCGGTGCCCAACGGTCGTATCTACACCGCACCCGACATGCTGGCCGACGCTCATTTCAAGGCCCGGGAAGCCATCGTGACACTCATGCATCCGAAGCTGGGTGAGTTTCCGATGCAGAACGTCGTGCCGAAGCTGAGCGATACACCCGGTCGAGTGCGATGGGTCGGACCCGAACTCGGCCAACACACCGTCGAGGTGTTGCGTGAAGTGCTCGCGTACGACGACACGACGATCGACGATCTGCGTGCGCGTGAGGTGATCTGATGGCCGATCCGCAGACGGGGTACGAGCCGTACGTGGTGGGCCCGCGAGCGCGTTTCGGAGTCATCATCCCGAGCACCAACACCACGGTCGAGCAAGATCTCACGTGGGTGCGCCCCGAGGGAGTGTCGTTCCACTACGGGCGCATGTACATCGAGAATCCCGGTATCGACTCGAACGAGAAGTTCTCCGAGTTGATCCTGCAGATCCGCGCCTCGATCACGACGGCCGTGCGCGATGTCATCACGTGCAAACCGACGTACATGCTGATGGGGATGTCGGCCGAAACCTTCTGGGGTGGTCTGGCCGGCAACACGGCGTTCGAAAAGCGCATCTCCGATCAGACCGGTGGATTGCGGGTGAGCACCGGAGCGGCCTCGTGTCGGGCCGCGCTCGAGAAATTTGGAGCCAAGCGGATCGCCGTGTTCAGTCCGTACCAGCCCATTGCCGACGAGCAGGTCGGATCGTTCTTTCGCGAAGCCGGCTTCGACGTGCGCGCCATCACGGGCCTCCGCTGCGTGACCGCCACCGCCATCGCCGAAGTCGGTGCGGCGCAGATCGCCGACACCGTGGCCGCGATCGACTCACCCGAAGTAGATGCCATCGTGCAGGTCGGAACCAATTTGTCGTTCGTCCATCAGGCCGCGGCTCTCGAGCGTGAGCTCGGCAAACCCGTCGTGGCCATCAACATGGCCACGTTGTGGCACGCCCTGCGCGCCAACGACATCGATGATCGCTTCAGCGGTTTCGGCCGGTTGCTGGAAGAGTTCTGATGGACCCGTTGCGACGGTACGACGGATCACTCGACGATCTGTCGCCGGTGCGCACCGAACGACTCGAACGCGTGGTCGTCGCCGGTGGCGGACCGAGTGGTCTGGTGGCAGCCCTCGCGCTCGCTCGCGAAGGCGTTCCGGTCACGGTGTTGGAGAAGGGCGCCGAACTGGCGGTCGAATCGCGTGCTTCCACGC
>VERK01000134.1 GCA_018882725.1 Actinomycetota bacterium
GTCCGAGCGTGCAGTGGTCGGAGTTGAGCAGGATCTCGATGCCGTCGACGTCGTCGTTGGCCAAGAGCGCCTTCACGCGCAGCAGCAGGTCGCCTTCGAGGAGAGTGATCTCGAGCAGAGCATCGAATGGGTCGGCGTTCATGTCGGACGCGATCGCGGTGAGGCGACGGCCCACGAGGTCGGGTGAGGCCGAGGCCTCCATGATCTCGAAGCTGTCCCAGCGCGGAACGATTCCCTGGCCGGCGTCCCACGCCTCGCGCACGCGACGTCGCCACTCCGGATCGGCGTAGGCCGAACGACGATCGGCGATCGACTTCGGCATGAGTTCGGCGAACACCGGATTGGTGTTGAGAGTGAATGGCTCGACCATCGTCTGCGAGAACGACAGCGGTCGACACGACACCTGCGGCCACACGTCGGCGCCGCGCTCGATGCCGGCTCGGTGGATCTCCATCGCCTTCAGGTGGGCGCCGGTGTTGGTGGTGAGGATCGCGGTGTAGGTGAGGGGAGCACCGGCTGCCGGCTGCAGGTCGTAGCAATCGGTGAAACTCAGGCCCTCGCCGCCGTTCACCCCGATCACGCCGCGTCCGCTGTCGCCCACGGCGCGGAAGAGGGCGGTGATCTCGCGCTTGTCGGCCCAACGACTCGGGATGGGCTGACCATCGGCGCCGCGATGGGTGACGGCGAAACTGGTGGCGAATCCGGCGGCCCCGGCGTCCATGGCTTCGCGAACGAGATCGGCCATCGTCGCGATCTCGTCGTCGGTCGCCTCGCGACCCACCGCTTCGTCGCCCATCACGAACACTCGGAGCGGCGTGTGCCCGATGTACGCGGAGTAATTGAGAACCGTGCCGCGTCGGCGCACCGCGTCGAGATAGTCGGGGAACGATTCGAATTCCCACGGAACACCCGAGTGGAGGGTGGCCGGCTCCATGTCCTCGACCTTCTCCATCGTGCGCACGATGAGATCGCGATCGGACGACTTGGTGGGCGCGATGGAGAATCCGCAGTTGCCCGCCACCACGGTGGTGACGCCGTGGAAGCACGACGGACTGAGCGCCGGATCCCAGAACACCTGAGCGTCGTAGTGAGTGTGGATGTCGATGAACCCGGGAGCGACCACCAATCCGGTCACGTCGATCACGTCGTCGCCCACGAGACCGTTCCCGATTGCCGTGACGCGGTCGTCCTCGATCAGTACATCGGCCAGCCGACCCGGTGCTCCGGTTCCGTCGACGACCAGCCCACCCCGCAAAACGAACGATCGCTGAGTTCCCATGAGATCATGTTCTCACGCGGTGGCGAGAAGGCGAGCAGTTCGTCAGGTCTTCTCGGCGATTTCTACAGCGAGCGAATAGGCGTCGGCCACCTCGGGTCCGAGGCCCACCGGGCTGGCGTCGATGCCGAACCACGCGCGTAGTTGCGCGGTGACGGCGTGGCGAATGATCGGGAAAGCGTCAGCCACGGGTGCGGCCGGGGGCAGGCAGCCGTCCTCGCCCAGGGTCTTCAACTGCGGCTGGGCTGCGAGGAGGGGTCCGAGCCCGGATGCCTCGGCGACGCCGATGATTCCGGTGCCGTTACCGAAGGTGCAGAAGTCGTCGAACCCGTTGTGGCCCACACCGTCGATCACCCAGAGACGACTCGGGCCAGGCACCTGTTCGTACGCCGGACGGGTGACGGTCTCAGGAGGCGTCACGGCGTCGAGCGCACCGGCCATGAAGAACGACGATTTGTTCGGAAGTTCGAGTGGTGCGGTGGTGTCGGTGTCGCGGCCGATGCCGACACCTGATGCGAGCGAGATGTAGCCATCCACGCGATCGTCAGCGGCCGCGCCGAGGATGGTTCCACCACCAGCGCTGTGGCCGACGGCGATCACTCGGGTGTCGTCGATGCGACCCGAGAAGCGGCTAGCGGAGGACGCGCCCTCGGCGACGATCAGATCGAGGCTGGCAAGTAGTTCACCGACGGCCGATTCGCGATCTCCAACCGGTGCACTCAATACGTGGAACAAGTCGCGTGACCAGTGGTCGGTCGAGACGACGATCATTCCCCAACTCGCGAGATGCGAGGTGAGGAAGGTGCTCTGAAGACGCATGCCCGAGAATCCGTGCGAGAACAGAACGATCGGAAACTGGCCGTCGGCCACGTTGGCGTCGCGACTGGCGGCGTACTCGAACACAGCTGGAACGTCGGCGGTGAGCAAGTTCTTGATGGCTTCGGGCACGAAGTCGCGCATGTCGTACGACTCGGTGCCCGACGATTCGGCCGCGGCCGGGTACCAGATCTCCACTTGATTGCCGGCGGCCAGTTGCAGCGTGGTCACGCCAACGGGGAACTCGCCCGGTTCGGCGTACGCGGTGGCCAAAGCGACCGGGTCGATCGTGGTGGAGGGTGCCTCGGTGGCCGGGGCCTCGGTCGCGGCTGGCTCGGAGACAGCGGGCGACTCGGTGGTGGCCGATTGGTCGGATGAATCATCGCCACCGCACGAGACGAGGGCGAGAACGGAGGCGAGCATGAGGGCAAGACGACGCATTCGTCGAATGTCGCAGAAACGGGGCCTGGGGTGCGAGTTCTTCCGGCGGTTCCTCGTCACGCGGACGGTAGGGTGACGACTCTCTCCGGTCTCCGGAGAGTGGCGATGTGGCCGAGTGGCTGAGGCAAGGGCCTGCAAAGCCCTCCACCTGGGTTCGATTCCCAGCATCGCCTCGAAAATTCTTGGCCTGTCTTCGGACCCTCTCGGTTCGTCTGGCTTGTGAGGGTGCAGGAAGGGGTCAGTGTTGGGAATGTTGCGTGTGGTCACCAGGTTCTCGGGGGCCCTGTGCTCGATGGCCTTGCTGTCGGCGTGTTACTGCGGAGTTCGTTCGCCCTCGACGACGGCTGCACCGGCCACGACTGCATCGTCGACCAGCCAAGTCGTTTCGACGGAGGCTCCCGCATCGAGCGCACCCGCCACGAGTCCGACCCCGTCACTTGGTGCCAGCGCAACGTCGGCCGCGCCGATGTCGGCAGCTCCCGCATCAGCTCCCACCGCGCCGCCACCCGCGACATCTGCTCGGACGACGCCAGCCCCGGCAACATCGACTCCATCGACGACTGCTGTCCCCACGACCGCACCGTCGTCGCCGGTCACGGTCGCGCCCTCGACGGAGGCTCCGACCACGACCGAAGTGCGGCTGCCTCGCGTTCGCCCCGTCCCCACGACCCCCCCGTGAGAAATTCGGTGGCCAGGATCCACCGACGACGGAATCGAAGTCGTTCGAGACACCTCGCTTGATCCACCACCTGGCTCGTTCGTCCCGGCAGAATTGAATCTCATTCAGTCATTCCTGAACAGTGAGTGAGGTCGCCCGTGCTCAAGCGAATTGGATCATTTCTCGGAGTCTCGGCTCTCGTCGTGGGCCTGGTCGGTTGTGGTGGAGGCGAGTCGTCGCAATCGTCCGATGAACTCCGCGACGAGATCATCACGTTGCTCTTCGCCGCCGCCGCGAATGGTGCGTCGTCGGACGGCTCTGATCCAGCATCGGTGGTCCTGAAGGCTCTCGAAGACAACCCTGACCTCCTCACCAGTCTCGAGACCGATCAGTTGGCCGACCTTCGTGACGCGCTGGTGGCTCCTGAAGTGACCGAAGGCGGCACTGGGTCGCAGGAAGCCGCGCCCGACACGCTCGCGGAGAACGAAACCGACACGCCATCGCCTGCGCCCGCCCCCGACACTGCCGCCCCAGCGCCTGAGGACACGGCCGCTCCCGCCGGCGGAGCCTCGGGCGGTTCGACCGGAACGATCGTCTCGATCCCGCCTTTGACCGTTCCGAACATCAACTGGGGTGCCGTCAGCGACATCCTGAACGGTGGTTCGAACGACACCAACAAGATCTCGATTCCGACACTGTCGCCAATCTCCGTTCCGACGCTCTCGAAGATCAAGTTGACCGATCTCAAGATCGTGGGACGTTCGCCACTCGTGGTGACGTTCAACATCACCGAGGCGTCGGCCGACATCAAAACTGTTGCCTACGCGTGGACGGGTAAGGGCTTGACAGGTTCGGGCGACGCGCGGTTCGTGGAGAAGGTTTCCGACACTGTGAGCACGTGGCAAGTCGGCAGCATGCTCGATAACACGACGTCTCTGCGCATCATCGTGACCGACCGGGCCGGCGTGGTCGCCTCCTTCGTTCATCAGTTCTGAGCCCGCTGAACTGAGGGGTATTCACACCGTTTGGAGTTGAACCTTCTTCGATCGCGTGAGCACTCTTAGGCTCGTGGTGTGCCGTCACGTCGGTTCATGGCGACGATCTTCGTCTCTTCGTTATCGCTGTGGTCGTCGTCGACTCAGGCCGCGCCCCCGCTCGGTCCGACCCCGCTACAAGTTCTGGAGACCTTGCCGGTTGCGGCCGAAGACGGCAGCGGCTACTCGCGGTCGTCGTTCAAGCATTGGATCGACGAAGACCGCGATGGTTGCGACACCCGCCGCGAGGTCTTGATCGCCGAATCCCTTCGACCGGTGAGAGTGGGCAGTCGATGCTCGATCTCGGGTGGTCAGTGGTTCTCGGTCTACGACGGGCGAACCACGACCAACGCGTCGTCGTTCGACATCGATCATGTGGTGGCGCTCAAAGAAGCATGGGATTCCGGTGCCAAGTCGTGGACCGCCGAGCGTCGTCAGGCCTTTGCGAACGACTTGAATACCGCTTTCTCACTCATCGCGGTGAGTGCGTCGAGCAATCGCTCGAAGGGTGATCGCGATCCGGCCGAATGGATGCCGCCGCGACGCGAGTACTGGTGCCAGTACGCCATCGAATGGGTCGGTGTGAAGGCCACGTGGTCGTTATCGGTCGACCCGGCCGAGAAGGCCGCACTCGGCCGGGTGCTGGTCGACTGCTGACGCCCCGGGGTTGACTAGCGTCTCGGTTGTGGTGGGGCGATGGTCATTCGTGCTCGCAGTGTGTTTGACCGCCACTGCATGTACCGAACCGAAACCTGGCTACGAAGCCGACGCAGAAACGACGCCGCCTCCGTCGGTCGAGTCGAGCAGTTCGACCGTGCCTCCGTCCACGACACCGGCTCCCAGCGGAGAACCCTTCGTCATCGGCGTCGTGAACAGCGAGGGCAACCCAGGTGTCGACTTCCCTGACTTCTCCATCGCATTCCGGGCCGCGGCCGAGTACATCAACACCGAACTGGGGGGATTCGGCGGTCGTCCCCTCGAGTTGATCGTCTGCGCCACCCAAGCCAGCCCGGAGTCGTCGCAGGCGTGTGCTCAAGACCTGGCCGCGCGGGGCGTCGACATGGCGATGATCGGTCTCGACCTGTTCGTCGCCTACGGAACGTTCGAGTCGGCCGGTATTCCGGTGATCGGAGCAGTGCCGGTGTTCGCGGGCGATTATTCGGCGAACGCGGTCTACATCACCGCTGGAAATCTCGTCGTGCAGGCGGCCACGGCCAACGCGATCGTGAGCGAAAAGTATCTGGGCCTGAAGCGCGTGGCGATCATCGCCGCCGACAGTGCGGCCACCGCCGATGCGCTGACGTATCTCGAGCCGGCCCTGCGGGCCGGGGGAGCGGAGTTCGTCACCATCAAGGGTGGCGAGACCGAATCGGACGCCGGCTATCGATCACTGATGCAGCAGGCGGCCGCGTTCGACCCGACCGCGATCATCGTGTTCTACAGCCAAGCTGGTTGTGTGGGACTCATGCGTGCGCGGGCCGATCTCGGAATCGACGTTCCGAGCTTTGCCTCCACGGCGTGCCTCGGCGACACCGTGATCGACGCCGTGGGCGATGCGGCAGTCGGTTGGTACTTCGCGGGCGCGTCGGGTGGAGCCGAGTCGGACGATTCACGCAACATGAGGAAGTACGTGGCCGACGTGACCGGAAAGCGCCCCGATCAGATCGACCGATACGGATTCACGTCACTTGGTTGGGATCAGCTGCTCACGATCTGGAAGGTGGCCGCCAACCTCGACGTCGCACTGAGCGGCGACGCGATCAACGAAGCGTTCCGTTCCGGACGCGGACGTTTCTGGGCCAGTGACGCTCCATTGGAGTGCGGTTCGGTTCCGGCTCTGCCGAGCGTGTGTTTGTTCGAGATTCCGTTCGCTCGGTACACCGAGCGTGGTATCGAGCCGGCATTCGGAGGCGCTCAGGTGTCGGCGCTCGATGTGCTGGAATTCTGAGCGCCATGACCATCTAC
>VERK01000008.1 GCA_018882725.1 Actinomycetota bacterium
CTGTGGGTCGAGCACGCGAGCGACATCGCCGAGGAGTACTACGCGTCGTACACGCTCGACCGTTCGGCCAAGAAGCACTTGTTGATGCTCTCGGCCCAGGGTGGTGTCGACATCGAAGAGGTGGCCGCCAAGGACCCGACCGCCATCGTGAAGTTGCACATCGATCCGGTCGACGGAATCTCCGAGGCCACCGCGCGCCAGGCCGCGATCGATGCCCGCATCCCGGCCAAGGCAGTGGATGGTGTGGCCAAGATTCTCGTTCAGTTGTATCGCTGCTTCACCGAGGGTGACTGCGACTTGGCCGAGATCAACCCGCTCATCTTGAAGCCCACCGGTGAGGTGCATGCTCTCGATGCCAAGGTCAGCCTCGACAACAACGCGTCATTTCGCCATCCCGAGTGGGAGGAGTACCGCGCCACCGAAGAACTCGATGCGCGTGAGCAACTCGCTCGCACACACGATCTGCAGTACATCGGCCTCGAGGGTTCGGTCGGCATCATTGCCAACGGTGCCGGTCTGGCCATGAGCACGCTCGACGTCGTCAATCAGGTTGGTGGTACGGCCGCCAACTTCCTCGACATCGGCGGCGGTGCCAACGCCGACGTGATGGCGGCCGCACTCGAAGTGATCAACTTCGACAAAGAGGTCAAGTCGATCTTCATCAACATCTTCGGCGGCATCACGCGCGGTGAAGAAGTGGCGAAGGGAATCGTCGAAGCGCTCGGCCGCGTCGACTTGCGCGCTCCCATCGTCATTCGTCTCGACGGAACGAACGCCGAGCAGGGTCGTGAGATCCTGGCCAAGGCCGGGATTCCCGAGTCGAAACTCATGTCCAAGCCCACCATGCTCGAAGCGGCCAAGGCCGCCGTCGCGCTCGCCAACGGGAAGTGATGTCATGGCCATCTTCGTGAACCAGAACACCAAGGTCATCGTGCAAGGCCTCACCGGAGGCCAGGGCAAGTACCACGGTCTGCGCAACAAGGCGTACGGCACACAGGTCGTCGGCGGTGTCACACCGGGCAAGGGTGGGACCGACGTCGAAGGAATTCCGGTGTTCAACACCGTGGCCGAGGCCGTGAAGGCGACCGGCGCCGACGCATCGTTCATCGCCGTGCCGCCCAAGGCTGCATCGGCCGCGATTCTCGAAGCCGCCGCCGCGGGTATTCGCTTCATCGTGTGCATCACCGAAGGCATTCCGGCTCAGGACGAAGCCAAGGTGTACAACACGCTCGTTCGCGACTACCCGAACACGCGTCTGCTCGGCCCCAACTGCCCCGGCATCATCAGTCCAGGCAAGTGCAACATCGGCATCACCGCCGGCGAAATCGCCGAGCTGCCGAGCACGAGCAAGAAGAACGTCGGCATCGTCAGTCGCTCCGGAACGCTCACGTATCAGGCGCTGTACGAACTCAAGCAGCGCGGCATCGGCGTGAGCACCTGCGTGGGTATCGGTGGCGACCCGGTTCCGGGCACCAACTTCATCGACTGCTTGCGCGAGTTCCAGGCCGATCCCGAAACGCACGCGATCATCATGATCGGTGAGATCGGTGGTTCGGCCGAGGAAGAAGCGGCCGACTTCATCAAGGCCAACGTCACCAAGCCGATGAGCGCGTACATCGCCGGAGTGACCGCACCTCCGGGCAAGAAGATGGGCCACGCCGGTGCCATCGTGTCGGGTGGCAAGGGAACCGCTCAGGGCAAGATGGACGCGTTGCGGGCTGCTGGTGTGAAGGTGGGTCAGAACCCCACCGAAGCCGGCACCTTGATGGCCGAAATCATCGCGACGCTTCAATAACCCTCGTGGGGCGGTGGCGCCCGGTGGTTAGCGTTCACTGAGTGCCGACCGCGCTCATCAGTGTGTACGACAAGACCGGAGTCGTCGAGTTCGCACGTTCGCTCCGTCGAGCAGGGTGGTCGATTCTTTCGAGCGGCGGCACGGCCCGTGCGCTCGCCGATGCTGGGGTCGACGTCACCGACGTCGCAACCATCACGGGGTTCGAGGCGATTCTCGGCCATCGTGTCGTCACACTTCATCCGGCCGTCCATGGCGGGATCCTGGCCGACCTCGACGATCCGACGCATCGCGCCGATCTCGCGCGCCTCGGTATCGAGCCGATTTCGCTCGTGGTCGTGAACCTCTATCCGTTCTCCTCCCAACCATCGATCGAACTCATCGACGTAGGTGGTCCGGCCATGGTTCGTGGTGCGGCCAAGAATCACGCGCACGTCGCGGTGGTCGTACATCCGAGTGACTACGAGCGCGTTGCGTCCGAGATCACCACGAACGGATCGGTGAGTGCGGTGACGCGGCGCGAACTGGCGGTCACGGCTTTCCGCGCTACGGCCGAATACGACGTGGCGATCGCGACGTGGATGTCGGACGGCGGAGACCTTCCCGCTGCGCTCGTTCTGTCAGCCGACAAGGTGCAGGAACTCCGTTATGGCGAGAACCCGCACCAGGCCGGGGCGCGGTATCGATCGGCCGGTGAGCGCAGTTGGTGGGACGATTCGGTGCAACACGGCGGCAAGGAGCTCAGCTACTTGAACGTGTACGACACCGAAGCGGCCTGGTCGCTCGTGCATCGATTCGATTCGCCGGCCTGTGTGATCGTGAAGCACGCCAACCCGTGTGGCGTGGCGGTGGTCGACGGCCCCGACACGGCCATCGTCGATGCGTATCGCGCCGCCAACGAGTGCGACCCGGTGAGCGCCTTCGGGGGAATCGTCGCGGTCAATCGACCGGTCACCGCGGCCATGGCCACTGCGCTCGCACCGGTGTTCACCGAAGTGGTGGTGGCACCGTCGTTCGATGCCGATGCACTGGCCGTGCTCGGCGAGAAGAAGAACATGCGCACCATCAGTGGTCCGGCACCGTACGGTCGACGCCTCGACGTGAAGTCGATCGACGGTGGATTCCTCGTGCAGACACCCGATGAGGTGAGCGTCGATCACAGCGCGTGGCGCGTTGTGACAACGACTCAGCCGTCACCGTCGCAATGGCGCGACATCGACGTGGCGTGGCAGGTCGTGTCGGCGGTGAGTTCGAACGCCATCGTGTTGGTCAACGGCGGGTGCGCGGTCGGAATTGGAGCGGGCCAGCAGAACCGCCTCGACTCGGCGCGCATCGCGGTCGAACGCGCGGCCTCGCGTGCGAAGGGTTCGGTCTGCGCGAGTGATGCTTTCTTCCCGTTCCGCGACGGACTCGATGCGGTGGCCGCGGCTGGGGCAACGTGCGTGATCCAGCCCGGTGGCAGTGTTCGAGACGAAGAAGTGATTGCGGCGGCCGACGAACATGGCATCGCGATGATCTTCACTGGCCGTCGCCACTTCCGTCACTGATTGACGCGTAGAATTCGTCCGTGGCTCGTATCGCTGACCTCATCGCTGCTGGCCGCACGTTCTCGTTCGAGTTCTTCCCGCCCAAGAGCGACATGGCCCAACTCACGCTGGGCCGCACCATCTCCGAACTCGAGTCGTTGTCGCCGAGCTTCGTGAGCATCACGTACGGCGCAGGTGGTAGCACGCGTCAGCGCACACAGCAGTTGGTGCAGTGGATCCGTCAGGAGACCACCATCAACCCGATGGCCCACCTCACGTGCCAGGGTCACCGTCGCTCCGAGATTTCCGAGATCCTCGACACCTACGCGGCCGCTGATGTGCAGAACATCCTCGCGCTCGGCGGTGATGCGCCAGCCGATGGTTCGGCCGAACCGAGCGACTACACCTACGCCTCCGATCTGCTCGACGACGTCCTGGCCTCGGGTCGGTTCTCCGTCGGGGTCGCGGCCCATCCCGAGGTCCATCCGCGCTCGCCGAGCCGCGAGTCCGATCGCCAGTTCCTGGCCGAGAAGATGAGACGGGCCGACTTCGCCATCACCCAGTTCTTCTTCGAAGCCGAGGCCTACCTCCGACTGGTCGACGAACTCGCCGCACTCGGTGTTCACAAGCCGGTGATTCCGGGCATCATGCCGGTCACGAACAAGTCGCAGATCGAACGCATGGCGCAGTTGTCGGGGGCGGCGTTTCCGTCGTGGCTCGCCGAGCGTCTGAGCACGGTCGACGATCCTGACGACGTGCGTCAGGTCGGAGTCGACGTGGCCACCGAATTGTGCGCGCGTCTGCTCGAGGCCGGTGCACCCGGGTTGCACTTCTACACACTCAACCGCAGCACCGCCACGCGAGAGATCTACGCCAACCTCGACCTCCCGGTGAAGGGTTGACCGCTCGCCGACCACACGGTTCGGCAGACTGAAACACGCATGACCGCGTCGGGTTCTCGTTCGCAGCAGATCAGCCGGGTTCCGTATCTGCCTGGTCTCGACGGCCTCCGCGCACTCGCTGTTCTGGCCGTGATCGTGTATCACGCCAATTCCGATTGGCTCCCCGGTGGTTTCCTCGGTGTCGAAGTCTTCTTCGTCATCAGTGGCTACCTCATCACACTGCTCATCGTGGCCGAGCACGAGCGCACCGACGCGCTCAGCCTGCGCGGATTCTGGGCCCGTCGGGCCCGACGCCTACTGCCCGCTCTGGTGGTCATGATGTTCCTGCTGGTCGTGTGGACGGCCTTTTTCGAACGTGACGCACTTGGTGCCTTGCGCGGCGACGTGATCGCGGGAGCGCTGTACGGATCGAACTGGTTCCAGGTCTGGATCGGCGCGGGCTACACGGCGGTCAACGACTTCGCTCCGTTGCGCCACCTCTGGTCGCTCGCGGTGGAGGAGCAGTTCTACCTGCTGTGGCCACTCGTGATGGCGGCCATTTTGCGTCGTGGCCGTGATCGCCTCCCGCGCGTCGCACTGTGGTTCGTCGGGGTGGCGATCTTCGTGTCGCTGCTCATCGCATTGTTCACACCGCGTGGTCCGATCGGACTCTGCTCGGAAACTCCCGACGCCTACTGGATGCTCGGCGACCGTTGCATCAGCAAGGTCGATGCTTTGTATCTGTCGACTCCGAGTCGTTCGACTGGTCTGTTGCTCGGAGCCGCTCTGGCACTGGTGTGGCGACCGTTCGCTCTCTTGCGCGGACCCATGCGCAACAAGGGCAAGTTGATGGATCCGATTGCAGTTCTCGGTTTCGTCGGTCTCGGCTTGCTCGTCACGCGAACACGCATCCTCACGTTGCGCGGTGAGGACGGGCTGCACGCCGATCGTCTCTTGTTCTACGGCGGACTCTTCCTCACTGGGCTCTTCACGGTGATGCTCATCTCCGCGGTGGCCCACCAGCGTGCCTTCGCCGGACGCGCGCTCGGCAACCCGGTTCTGCGCGTCATCGGCGAGCGCTCGTACGGTCTGTACCTCTATCACTGGCCGGTTTTCCAGGCCCTGCGTCACGAAACCGGTGTTCACCTGAAGGTGCACGAGTTCGTGGGCGCTCTCGCGGTCACCGTGCTCATCACCGAGTTCAGTTATCGCGTGATCGAACTGCCCATTCGTGAACGGCGCTTCCGCGAGTCGATCACGTCATTGCTCGAGAGTGGTCCGGGTGCGTTGCGTCGGCGTGGAGCCTTCGGAGCGCTCGTCGTGGCGGCCGTTGCGGTTCCGGCCTTCTCGGTCGTGAGTCTGGCCGCGGCCGATCTCAAACCGAACGACGTGCGCGCATCTCTCGATCAGGCGGCTGGTTCAGTCACCGATGTTCTCGAAGAAGTCGGTGGGCAGGGCACCGGTGATGGATCGAGCGACGCACCCACCACGTCGTTCGTGCCGCCGCGATACGAAGTGTTCGCTCTCGGCGATTCGGTCATGAAAGGTGCTGCGCGGGCGATGGCCGACGAAGGCTGGGTAGTCGATGCCATCGAAGATCGTCAGGGCAAGATCGGCGCCGAGATCTTCGTGCAGTTGAAGGATCTCGGAGTCACGATGGACAAGGCCGTGGTGCACCTCGGCACCAACGGTCCGATCAGCCAGGAGACTCTCGACGTTCTCATGAATGCGGTTGCCGACGTTCCGCGCGTCGTGGTGCTCACCACCCGGGTCGAACGCGGCTGGACGAATTCGAACAACGCCAAGATTCGCGCTCTGCCCGAGAAGTACCCCAACGTGGTGGTTCTCGACTGGCAGTTGGTGTCGGAGCTCTGTCAGGGGGAGTGTTTCGCCGGTGACGGGGTCCATCTCGACCGCGACGGCGTGACGTACTACACCGAGCAGATTCGCCAAGCGCTCGGCTGACTTTCGGGTTGGCCCGCGTACGGGCGTACGATCTCGGCCCATGACTACCCCCGTACGTGTTGCCGTCACCGGAGCTGCTGGCCAGATCGGCTACAGCCTCCTCTTCCGTATCGCCTCGGGCGCCATGCTCGGCCCCGACACCCCGGTGATCCTGCAGTTGCTGGAAATCACTCCGGCGCTCAAGGCCCTCGAGGGCGTGAAGATGGAACTCGACGACTGCGCGTTCCCGTTGCTCGCAGGAGTGGTGGGCACCGATGATGCCGACAAGGCGTTCGGCGATGCCGATGTCGCTCTGCTCGTGGGTGCGATGCCGCGCAAGGCCGGCATGGAGCGCGCCGATCTCCTGAGTGCGAACGGTGGCATCTTCAAGCCGCAGGGCGAAGCTCTCGCTCGTAGCGCGAAGCGTGACGTGAAGGTGCTCGTAGTGGGCAACCCGGCCAACACCAACGCACTCATCGCTCAGCAGAACGCCAAGGGTCTCGACGCCGGTCGTTTCACCGCGATGACGCGTCTCGACCACAACCGTGCGGTCACGCAGATCGCCCAGAAGTTGAATCAGCCGGTGACGGCCGTGAAGAAGATGACCATCTGGGGCAACCACAGCGCGACCCAGTACCCCGACTTGTTCCACTGCGAAGTCGGCGGCAAGAACGCGTATCAGGCTGTCAACGATCATGCCTGGGTCGAGGGAACCTTCATCCCCACCGTGGCCAAGCGCGGCGCCGCCATCATCGAGGCTCGTGGCTTGTCGTCGGCGGCATCGGCCGCCAACGCTGCGGTCGATCACATCCGTTCGTGGCACCTCGGTACCGCTCCTGGTGACTGGGTGAGCATGGCCATCCCGAGCGACGGCAGTTACGGAGTGCCCGAAGGACTCATCTCGTCGTTCCCGTGCGTGTGCAAGGACGGCCAGTACTCGATCGTCCAGGGTCTCGACATCGACGATTTCAGCCGCGGCAAGATCGACGCATCCAATGCCGAACTGGCCGACGAGCGTCAGGCCGTGCGCGACCTCGGCCTCATCTAGCCGACGTCTCGATCAGGAAATCGCCACGTCGCACGCGATGCGCATCATCTGATCGACGCCCTTCTTCAGGTCGTCGTCGGTGATGCGAACGGGTGATGCGTCGGGTGCGAGCACATCACTCACCGTCATCATCGCCAGCGCTTCCACACCCTTGACCGCCGCGACGGTGTAGAGCATCGACGCTTCCATTTCGACGCCGAGATGTCTGAGCGATCGCCAACGATCGAAGGACGTGGGATCCGGGTCGTAGAACAAGCCACTGGTGACCACCGAACCCACGAACACGCGGTCGCTCACTGCGCGGCTGAGTCGGGCCGCTGTTTCCACCAACGCGAACGCTGCGGTGGGTGCGTAGCCCTCCATGCCCGCATAGCGAATCGGCGTGCGATCGTCGGCCGACGCCGAGACCGCGATGACCGTGTCGGCCATCTGCAGATGAGTCTGCAGTCCGCCACAGGTGCCGACGCGAATGAGGCGCGTCGCGCCGAGCATCACGAGTTCTTCGAAGACGATGCCAGCGCTCGGTGTACCCATGCCGGTGCTCTGCACGCTGATGGGCTTGCCCTTGTAAGTACCGGTGTACCCGAGCATGCCGCGCTCTTCGTTGACGCAGCGAGCGCCCGGATCGAAGAACGTCTCGGCGATGTACTTGGCGCGTCGCGGGTCTCCCGGACACAGCACGGCGGATGCGTAGTCGCCGTTCTCGGCTCTCAAGTGAATGGGCATGCACCGAGAGTAGGCCATCGCCTCGGGCCGCTACTCTTCGCCCATGACCCCGGCCGAGATGATCGACGGTTCTCGGTACTCGCTCGACGACGACGCACTCGTCGCTTCGTGTCGGACCCAGTTCGAGAGCGAGGGTGTGTGCGTACTGCCGGGTTTCCTCACCGCGGCGGCCGTGAACGTGATGGTCGACGAGGCCCGTCGGCTCGAGTCGCGCGCTTTCCGGTCGCATTCGTCGTCCACCCCGTATCTCACGCAACCCGACGCCGCGTACCCCGAAGGCCATCCCCAGCGCACCCTCGTGCACAGTCAGGTCGAGGTGGTGGCGTACGACCAATTCCCGACCGACAGTGCGTTGCGTCGCCTGTACGAGTGGGATCCGATGCTCGATTTCGTGCGCCGTTGTTTGGGTCTCGACGTGATGCACCGATACGCCGATCCGTTCGGCGCGCTCAATCTGTCGGTCATGCGCGACGGTGACGCGCTGTGTTGGCACTTCGACATGGCCGACTTCGTGGTGTCGCTCGCGTTGCAGTCGTCCGATCGCGGCGGCGATTTCGACAACGCGAAGCAACTCCGCACTGCCGACGAGCCGAACTACGACGCGGTGGCAGCCGTCCTCGACGATCGAGCGCCGCATCTCGTGCGCACCGAACCGATGACCCCCGGAACTCTCATGCTGTTCAACGGCCGCTGGAGCATGCACCGCGTCACCACCATCGAAGGCCCGACACCGCGCTACGTGGCGTTGCTGGCGTACGACACCAGACCCGGCACCGATTCGTCCGAGGCACTGAAGTTGTCGCGCTACGGGCGCTTACCCGCCGGAGCCGCGTCGTGAGCACCGTGGAAATCGGCGAGGGATTCAGCGGATCGGGTGCCGATGCCGCGCACATCAATACTCTTCTCGGCCATCGAGATGGTCCGGTGGGGACGGCCCTGGCCACCGCCCTGGCGACACCAACGCCCGGCCACACGCCGTTCCTGTGCGTCTACGAGCCCGGAGTGCCCTGCGAGCCGCCCACGCTGTTCGTGAACAAGGCGACCATCGCGGGTGACCACCACGGTGAACTCACGTGGGGCGCCGCTCAGGCCGGTGTGGCCGAGGGAGTGGCGGCCTTCGCTGCTGAGCGATTTTCTGCCTCTGACCTGCGGAAATACGCCGTCATCGTGGCGGTGTGGGTGAATCCGCTGGCTCAGAACGCGTCTGCGGTGTACCAGAACAACCGGGAAGCGACGCTCACCGCTCTGCGCCGGGGTGGGCAGTCGCTGGCGGACGCTGATGTGCCGGCCACGGTGGCTCGTTGGCGGTCGGGACAGCCCGCTCACAACCCCTATTTCGACCCTCGGTAACACGCCGTCCGGCCCGTGTCGCGGATCGCTCAGGCCCGCAGGCTGGGCTTTCGTAAAGTTTCCCCTTGCACATATCGCCTGCGGCGAGCCAGAATGACATGGATGTAGTTCCGGCGTCGAGGGGCGTCGGCGAAACGGCCGTCAGGCCGAGATGGCGAGGCAGCCGCATGAGTGAGAACGAGCAGAACTGGCAGGACGAGGCGAACTGCCTCGGCGTCGATCCCGACCTCTTCTTCCCCGAGCGGGGGGCTTCCACCCGCGAGGCCAAGGAGGTCTGCCGCGGCTGCGTCGTTCGCAACGAATGCCTCGAGTACGCGCTCGTCAACGGCGAGAAGTTCGGTATCTGGGGTGGCCTCTCCGAGCGTGAGCGTCGCCGTCTGCGTCGTCAGCGCGCCCAGGCCGGTCGTCGTACCGCCACTGCCTGATCAACGCGCGCGTTCGAGTCGCGCTTCGATCGTTCTGTCCAACGACACGTCGAGCTGTTGCCAACGCTGAACGTCGATTCGTTCGACGATCGCGCGCGGAAGAAGTCCCACCAGCTCGGCGCAATCGGCGCGCACACCATGTGTTTCGCACGACGTGATCACGCGATCGAACGCGACATCGGGGCCCACGCGCATCGGTTCGACGAGGTTCATGCTCACTTGAGGACGTCCGTCGAGTACGAGAGGCAATGTTCTGATGCCGTCGCCGCGGACATCATCCGCAATTCGTTTCAAGGCGTCGCGATCGACTGATCGATCGAGCCAGACGTTGTAGGCAACGAGCAATTCGCGCGCACCAACGCACACCGAACCGGCCGTGGCGTGTGGTGTGGTCGGTCCGAGATCGGGACGTCGCTCGATCCATGCGGTGCGTCGGATGTCGGGAAGTTGCGTCTCGCCCGATCGAAGTGGCCCGTACACGAACACCGGAACGCGCAACTCGTGGGCGGCCCAGTACGCGAACTCGTCGCGGGCACGGCGCGCGTCGTCGATGGTCGCATCATCGAGAGGAACGAACGGTACGACGTCCACCACGCCAAGTCGCGGGTGAACGCCGTCGTGCGTATGAATCGTGAGTAACTCGACGGCCGCGCGCGTGAGACGGCGCGGAGCCTCTTCGCCCACGAGGGTGAACACACTGCGATGGTGATGCACATCGGAGTGACGGTCGAGCAGATCGTGACCACAGGCGGCGTCGAGTCGGGCCAGGATCTCGCGATCGCGGCCTTCGCTCACGTTCACCACGCATTCGAGCACGGGGTCACTTTGCCAGGCCGCGCGCGGGCCCGGAGCGACAGGGCGGGGTTCGAAACCCTCCGGGTGCCGAGGAAACGTTCGGTCGGGGCAGTGCTAGCCTGACCCCATGTTCGCTGGCTTGTTTGACGGACCCGAAGTGATCGTGGTTCTCGTGGTGATCCTCGTGCTCTTCGGTGGATCGCAGATCCCCAAGTTGGCGCGCAATCTGGGTCAGGCCCAGAAGGAGTTCAAGAAGGGCTTGGCCGACGGCTCGAAGCCCGACTCCGACGAGCCCGCCGACAAGTAGTCGGCCGGTATCGACCACGCCCGTGAGGGCCGTGAACCGTGGCCTCAGGCCGTGTGCAACGTGAGGCGTCGACGCTTGGCGATGCGACGACGCTCGCGCTCGGAGCAGCCTCCCCACACACCGTGATCGATGTGGTTCTCGAGGGCGTACTCGAGGCACGGAGCACTGACCGGACAGGTGGCGCAGATCTTGCGCGCCCGGTCGACCCCGACGCCATCGCTCGGGAAGAACATGTTGGGCGGGTACGCCCGACAGGCACCCCGCGCCATCCAGGCGGTCGCGGAGTCCTCGTCGATGAGGTGTTCGAGGCCGTTGGTCTCAGTCATGTGATTGTCTCCTTGTGCGAAGTTGGTTTCCGCCCGCTTCGCCCGCTGAGAAGCCGTTCGATCGGTTCCGAAGGCTTTGACGTTCTGCCTCGGCCCCGAGTTCCCGGCCACGGCCAGTCAAGCAGTCGGGTGTGTCGGGTTCCAGTCAGGACGCCCTGAACAGGACGTTTGTGTCCGTTTCCACATCCCGAGCCCGCCGGTAGCGTGTTCGCGACCTGCACTTTTGTGAAGGCCCGAAGGAGAACCGATGTCCGACGTCCAAGTGACCAACGAACCGCCCCGAGCCCACGTCCGCGTGGTGTTCCTCGGCCCGGTGTCGCCGCACTGGGATGTGGTGGGCGATTACGGCGATCGCGCTCTGGTGGACGAGTTCCGTACCCGCGCTCTGGCTCGCCTCGTGCTGTTGCCCTACAACGACCCGCAGTTCAAGCGCAATCGCGAGCGCATCATGCGCGATGCCGAGCGCGAGAACATCACGGTCGAGTGGGATCTCGGCTTCGACGAAGAAGCCGTGTGAGGGTTGGCGCACGCTCCGTGCGCTGAATTTCTGGTGAACCGCCCAACCGCCGGGCGCACCCGTTCGGCTTCGACCGTACGCTGATCACATGGACGTGGGGTCACCTGATCGCTTCGTCAACCGCGAACTGAGCTGGCTCGACTTCAACGAGCGTGTCCTGAGTATGTCCACCGAACCTGGTGTGCCGTTGCTCGAGCGGGCCAAGTTCCTCGCCATCTTCGCGTCCAACCTCGACGAGTTCTTCCAGGTTCGGGTGGCCGCCATGCGCGATCAACAGGCGGCGGGCGTGTCGGTTCCGCTGCCCGACGGACTCACCCCATCGCGTCAACTCGATCGGGTGGTGTTGCGTGTGGCCGAGTTGGCGGCACGGCAACAGGCGATCTTCCTCGACCACGTCGAGCCGGCCCTGCGTTCGCACGGCATCGCGATTTGCACGTGGGCCGACCTCACTGAAGCCGAGCGAGTGTTCGCCCGCGAGTACTACGACGAGCGAATCTTCCCGGTTCTCACCCCGCTCGCGGTCGATCCGGCCCACCCGTTCCCGTACGTGTCGAACTTGGCTCTCAGTCTCGCGGTGATGGTGCGCGATCCGAAGACCGGTGACGAGCGGTTCGCCCGCGTGAAAGTACCGACGGTGTTTCCGCGTCTGCTGGCGTTGCCGGGTGGCGAACGCTTCGTTCCCGTCGACGTGATCATCGAGACACACATCGGTTCGTTGTTTCCCGGAATGGAGATCGCCGACGCTGTCGCCTTCCGCGTCACGCGCAACACCGATCTCACGCTCGAAGACGAAGACGCCGACGATCTGCTGGCCGCGGTCGAAACCGAGCTGCGTCGCCGCCGTTTCGGCCGGGCCGTTCGCCTCGAAGTCGAAGAGAGCGCGTCGCCCGCCATGGTCGACTTGTTGCTCGACGAACTAGAACTGCACCGCGACGATGTCACGTGGGTGCGTGGTCCTCTCGATCTGACGTGTTTGTGGCAGGTGCACGCCATCGATCGACCCGATCTGAAGGACGATCCGTGGGTTCCGGTCACGGCCGGTCGCCTCGCCGCCGCCGAGAACGACGAGCGCTCGATCTTTTCGGTGGTTCGCGAGCGAGCACTCCTCGTCCACCATCCCTACGAGAGTTTCGCGAGTTCGGTCGAAGAGTTCTTGTCGCAAGCCGCCGACGATCCGCGAGTGCAGAGCATCAAGATGACCCTGTACCGCACGAGTGGCGACAGCCCGATCGCGCGACACCTCATTCGTGCTGCCGAACGCGGCGTGCAGGTCGCCGTGTTGGTCGAATTGAAGGCGCGTTTCGACGAAGCCGTGAACGTCACGTGGGCCAAAGCCTTCGAACGCGCGGGTGTGCACGTCGTGTACGGGCTCGTGGGTTTGAAGACGCACGCGAAGTGCGCCATGGTCGTGCGCGAAGACGCCGATGGCCTGCGCCGCTACGTGCATCTCGGCACCGGCAACTACAACTCACGAACATCGCGGTTGTATGAAGACCTCGGTTACATCACGTGCGAACCCGACATCACGTCCGACGCGGCACAGTTGTTCAACCATCTCACTGGTTACAGCCGCGACGTGAAGTACCGCCGACTCGTCGTGGCTCCAGAAGATCTCCGCCCTCGATTGGTCGACCTCATCCGTCGCGAGGGCGAGATGGGAGAGCGCGGTCACATCACTCTCAAGGCCAATTCGGTGGCCGATCCGGGCATCATCGACGAGTTGTACTCCGCCAGTCAGAAGGGTGCGCGCATCGATCTCGTGGTGCGCGGTATCTGCTGCTTGCGGGTCGGGGTGCCGGGTCTGTCGGAGAACATTCGAGTGCGATCGGTGTTGGGTCGTTTTCTCGAGCATTCGCGCATCTATCGATTCGCCAACGGGCAGGGCGACGGTCAGCCGCTGCACCTGATCGGCTCAGCCGATCTCATGGGCCGCAATCTCGATCGGCGGGTGGAGGTCCTGACCCCCCTCACCAATCCTCGACACCAGGAATGGCTCGACCACACCCTGGCCGTCCTCCTCGATCCCGAGGCCCCGGCGTTCGATCTGCAGCCCGATGGCACGTGGAAGCGGGTCGGGCCGGCCGATTTCGAACCCCATCCGCAGCGACGGATGTACGAGTGGGCGTCGCATCAGCAGACCCGGCGCACTCGGCGCGCCAGTTGACCGACCGACCAGCCGGTCGGGTCACAAGTGTTCAGGGAACTGTCGCGGGTTGTTCACCTATGGTTCACCTGGACATCGGAGACTGTCCATGTGAGCCTCCTACCTTGCCACCAGGTCGGATGCACAGGGTGTCCGACGAACAAGGAGATCAATTGTTCATGAACGTGAAGCGCTTGGCCCCCTGGGCGTCCGCGGTGGCACTTCTCTTCGTCGCCGCCTGTGGTGGCGACGACGGTGGCTCATCCGAGAGCCCCAATGACACATCGGCTGCAACCGAGACCACCGCGGGTGGCGACTCGTCGAGTGCGGGCGGCTCGGTCTTCGTGACCGGTTCGTCGACCGTCGAGCCCATCTCCATCAAGGTCGGTGAGTTGGCCGGCACTGCCGAAGGCGGCGACATCGCCGTGACCGTGGAAGGTCCCGGCACCGGAGACGGTTTCAAGAAGTTCTGCGCGGGCGAAGGTGACATCACCGGCGCGTCACGTGCCATCAAGGACGAAGAGGCCCAGATCTGCGCCGACAACGGCATCGAGTTCGTCGAGCTCGCGGTCGCGATTGACGGTCTGACCGTCGCCACCAGCCCGAACAACCCTGCCATCGAGTGCCTCGACAAGGCGGCGCTGTACGCGCTCACCGGACCCGAGTCGGAAGGATTCGCCAGCTGGGCCGACGCCAACGAACTGGCGGCTGAACTCGGTTCGGCCTTCGCGACGCTGCCCGATGCTCCGCTGTCGATCTACGGACCGGGTGAAGAGAGCGGCACCTACGACTCGTACGTCGAGTTCGCCATCAAGAAGATCGCCGAAGAGCGCGGTACCGACGACTTCACTCGTGCCGATTACACCGCCAGCCCGAACGACAACGTGATCGTCGACGGCATCGAGAGCAGCGACACGTCACTCGGTTGGGTGGGCTACGCCTACTTCAAGGCCGAGGGTGACCGGATGAAGGGCATCGCCATCGCCGACAGCGACGGCAAGTGTGTCGCTCCGTCCGACGAAACCATCGCTGATGGTTCGTACCCCTTCAGCCGCACGCTGTACATCTACGTCAACAAGGCCAAGGCCGCCGAGAATCCGGCCGTGGTCGCCTACGTCGACCTCTACTTGTCAGAGGCCGGTGTCGAGCAGGTGAGCGCCGCCGGCTACGTCGCACTCGGCGCCGACAAGATCCAGGCCAGCCGCGACGCGTGGAGCGCTCGGGGCTGATCGACATGAGCGGGTCTCTCGTCGTCGCGGATTTCCAAGGAGATCCGCGACGACGTGCCCGTGATCGCCGCATGAGGGCCGTCCTCGGCGGCGCCGCGATGGTCACGGTGGTGATCAGCGCGTTGATTCTCTTCGTTCTGTTCCGCGGCGCGATCGACTTCTTCCGTTCGATCGGTTGGGATTTCGGAATCCTGGTCGACGACAGCGCGGCACCGGGCTGGTTCCCGCGCCGCGAGCGTTTCGACCTTCTGACCATCGTGTTGGGCAGCATCGTCATGGGTCTGTTGGCCATGATCGTCGCGGTGCCCCTCGGTCTCGGCACTGCGGTGTACCTCAGCGAGTACGCGCCACCCCGCGTGCGTCGCATCGTGAAGCCCGCGGTCGAGGTTCTGGCCGGAATTCCGTCGGTGATCGTCGGTTACTTCGCTCTGAAGTTCATCGCGCCCAACATCGTCGATCCGATCTTCTCGCCCGATCAACCGCGCAACATGCTCGTGGCTGGCATGGCCATCGGTGTTCTCGTCGTGCCGATCATGGCGTCCATCTGCGAGGACGCTCTACGAGCGGTCCCGATGTCTCTGCGCGAGGCGAGTTTCGGTGTGGGTGCCCGAAAGAGCACGACGACCGTTCGGGTGGTGCTCCCGGCCGCCGTATCGGGAATCGTCGCGGCGTTCATCATCGCCACCTCGCGCGCGATCGGCGAGACCATGGTCGCGGCCATGGCCGGTGGGCGTGACGGATCAGGGCCTCGGGTGTTGAGCCCGCTCGAGCCGGGTCTCACCATGACCGCAGCCATGACCAACGCCGCTGGTGGTACTGACCAGGTGAAGGCTGGCGCACCATTCCAGGTCCTGTTCTTCGTGGGTCTCTTGCTCTTCGTCCTGACGATGAGCCTCAACATGATCGCCGATCGGGTGGTCCGGAAGTATCGGCAGAAGTACTGACATGAGCACCGTCGAACTGTCACCCACCGATTTGCGAAATCGGGAGAAGAGCCGTGGATCACTCGTGCTCGGCTTCGGCCTTCTCGTCGCCGTGACCTTCACGCTCTTGTCGTTGTTCGTACTCTTGGCGCGCATCTTCACGCAGGCGATTCCGGCGTTTCGCGAGCGTGGCACCGACTTCATTACCGACACCATCGGATCCGAACCCGGGATCTCGGGAATCTGGCCGGGATTGTTCGGATCGTTCGGCATCGGTGTCGGAGTTCTGTTACTGGCGGTTCCGCTCGGATTGGCAGCCGCGATCTATCTCGAGGAATACGCCAAGCCCACTCGCTTCAATCGCTTCGTCATCGTGAACATCCGCAACTTGGCCGGCGTTCCCGCAGTGATCTACGGCGTTCTCGGATTGATCATTTTCGTCGGATGGCTCAGGCCCATCACCAACGGTGGAAGCGTGATCGCCGCGGCACTGACGCTGTCCGTTCTGGTCCTTCCCGTGATCATCATCACCGGCATGGAAGCCATTCGCTCGGTGCCCACTGGCATCCGCGAGGCTGGCTACGGCGTGGGGGCCACACGTTGGGAAGTCACCCGCGACCATGTTGTGCCCTACGCGATGCCCGGAATCCTGACCGGCACGGTTCTCGCCTTGTCGCGAGCACTCGGAGAGGCGGCACCGCTCATCATGATCGGAGCGATCACGGGTTTGTTGCCCGAGACCTCGCTCACCGGCAAGTTCACCGCGATCCCGATGCTCATCTACAACTGGTCGGGACGCCCCGACAGCGCTGGCGGTGCGATTGGTTGGTCGAACTCGGCCGCCGCTGCCGGTCTGGTGTTGTTGGTGTTGGTGATTGCGTTCAATCTCACCGGAGTGCTGTTGCGTCAGAAATTCGAGAAGAAGAGAGTGGGTACCTGATGATCCAGGTCCAGGCAGTTCAGCCCGAGAGGACCGCCGAATCGTCGGTGGTGTTCTCGGTTCGCGACCTCAACGTGTTCTACGGCGAGTTCCGGGCAGTGCGCGATGCGTCGTTCGACATCAACGAGAACGAGATCACGGCCTTCATCGGGCCGTCGGGTTGCGGCAAGACCACGGTTCTGCGCTGCCTCAACCGCATGAACGACTTCATCGAGTCGGCGCGCGTCGAAGGCAAGGTCCAGTACCACGGTGTCGACTTGTACGACCCGCAGATCAACTCCAACGAGGTGCGTCGTCGAATCGGCATGGTTTTCCAGAAGCCGAACCCATTCCCGAAGAGCATCTTCGAGAACGTCGCCTACGGCGCGAAGTTGTCGGGACGCTTCTCGAAGACCGAAATCAACGAGGTGGTCGAGAACGCACTACGCCAGGCGGCTCTGTGGGACGAAGTGAAGGATCGTCTCAAGGCGTCGGCACTCGGATTGTCGGGCGGTCAGCAGCAGCGCTTGTGCATTGCGCGTTGTATCGCGGTCAAGCCCGACGTGATCCTCATGGACGAGCCCTGTTCGGCCCTCGACCCCATCGCGACGGCACGCATCGAAGACCTGATGCAGGAGATCAAGAAGGACTTCTCGATCATCATCGTGACTCACAACATGCAGCAGGCCGCGCGCGTGAGCGATCGCACCGCATTCTTCACCACCGAGATCAACCCGGAAAGTGACCGTCGCACGGGTGTGCTGGTGGAGATCGATTCCACTCGAAAGATCTTCTCGATGCCTTCGGACGAGCGCACCGAGTTGTACGTGACCGGACGCTTCGGCTGAGGAGGAACTCCATGGACGAGATTCGCAAGAACTATCACAAGCACCTCGACGAGATCCGCCAGGAACTGGTTCGTATCTCGGCCCGTGTCACCGAGAGCATCCCCAAGGCGACGAACGTTCTGCTCGATCAGGACCTGAACGCCGCCGAAGCGATGATCGTGGCCGACGATGAGATCGATGCCCGTTCGGTGGAGGTGGAAGACAACTGCATTCGCGTGCTGGCCCTGCAAGCACCAGTGGCCGGCGATCTTCGCCAGGTCGTGGCCGCGTTGAAGATCTCGGCCGAACTCGAGCGCACGGCCGACCTCGTGGTCAACATCTGCAAGGCGGCCCGTCGAATCTACGGACACGAGCTCGATCCGAAGTTGCGCGGTCTCGTTCTCAAGATGAGCGAGCAAGCGCGCGCGCTCATGAGTGAAGCCACCAGTGCCTACCTCGACCTCGACGCCGCGCGCGCCGCCGCAATCGACGACATGGACTCGTTCCTCGACGATCTGCAGCGACAGTTCATTCAGGCGATCTTCGAGTCGCACGCAGCCGCTCGCATCGATCTGCAGGTCGCCATTCAGATGGCGGTGGTCGCCCGCTTCTACGAGCGAATCGGTGACCATGCCGTGAACGTCGGCGAGAAGGTCCGCTACGTGGTGACCGGGTGGTTGCCCGAGCACACGGGCGCGGCTCGTCACCACGAGCGTGTTTCCAAAGACCCCACACCGATCGGTTTGCCGAAGGCCGACGAAGCATGACCGAACGCGGTTCGGCTGATCGTCTCCAGGCCGAGGCGGTCACCGCCATCTTCGAATTGGTCGACGAGTCGCGAACTGCGATCTACGTGGCATCACGCGACGGCGGAATCATCTACCGCAATCGAGAGGCCGACCAGTCACTCGAGAAGGGAGTCGGTGGCATCCTGCTCGAGGAGGCCGTCGAAGCGAATTTGCGTTCGGCTCTCGGGGGCGAGACGACCCGTCAGTTGCTCGAACTCCTCGGCCCACCACGCCAGATGTTGTCGATCACGGCCAACCCGCTTCCGTCTGGTGGTGCGGTGGCCCGCGTCGAAGACGTCACCGAGCGGCACCGGATCGATTCGGTGCGCACCGACTTCGTGGCCAACATCAGCCACGAGTTGAAGACGCCGGTGGGTGCGTTGTCGGTTCTCGCCGAGGCAATTTCGCACACCGATGACGGTGAAACCGTGAAGCGCCTGGCCGACCGGATGATCGCCGAGTCGACTCGCGTCGCGCGCACGGTCGAAGACCTGCTCGAACTGTCGCGGATCGAGATGGGATCGAGCGAAACGCGGGAGCGCGTCGAGATCGGTTCGGCAGTGGCCGAGGCGATCGATCGTGCTCGCCCACTGGCCGAGTCACGAAGCGTGCACATCGACGTGAAGTCTCCCGAACGTTCGTTGCACGTGATGGCCAAGCGTCGCGAACTCGTCTCGGCGCTCGGCAATCTCGTGGAGAATGCGGTGAAGTACTCCGACGACAATGGTCGCGTCGACATCACCATTCGCGGGGAGTCCGACCGGGTCTCGGTCGCCGTTGCCGACCATGGTCCCGGCATCCCTCATCAAGACCTCGACCGAATCTTCGAGCGCTTCTATCGCGTCGATCGAGCGCGCTCTCGTGACACGGGTGGTACCGGTCTCGGTCTGGCCATCGTTCGTCACGTGGCCTCGAACCATGGTGGCGACGTGAGCGTGTCGAGTGTCGAAGGTGAAGGGTCCACGTTCACGTTCACCATCCCGATCGGCAAGGCGTGGGGAGCCCGATGAGCAAGGAAGTGGTTCTCGTCGTCGAGGACGAGGAGAGTTTCGTCGAAGCATTGCGGGTGGGTCTGGCTCGCGAAGGCTTCCGGGTGGAGGTCGCGCGCGACGGTGTGGAGGCGCTCACTCGCTTCGACACGGTTCGTCCCGATCTCGTTCTCCTCGACGTGATGTTGCCGAAGGCATCTGGCATCGACGTGTGCCGCCAGATCCGCAAGAAGTCACAGGTCCCGATCATCATGGTCACTGCCAAGTCGAGCGAGATCGACACCGTGGTCGGCCTCGAGGTCGGTGCCGACGACTACATCACCAAGCCCTATCGGCTCACTGAACTCGTGGCCCGAATGCGCGCGGTGCTTCGCCGGAGTTCAGTCGATTCGTCGGCTCCCGTGGCGGGTTTGGGTCCGTCGGCCATCGAGATCGACGGCATCACTCTCGATCCCGAAGTGCACGAAGTCACCGTCGACGGAGCGGTCGTCACCATGCCTCTCAAGGAGTTCGAACTCCTTCACCTGCTTCTGGCCAACGCCGGTCGCGTGGTTTCTCGGGAGAACATCATCGATCGGATCTGGGGGATGGATTACGTGGGCGACACCAAGACGCTCGACGTGCACATCAAACGACTGCGGTCGAAGATCGAATCCGATCCGTCGAACCCCACGCGCATCGTCACGATTCGCGGCCTCGGCTACAAGTTCGACAAACCGCGCTGACGTGTCCTCGGGCGGTCGGCGCTCGGAACCTAAAATCGTGCCGTGAGTGACGAGCCGCTGCTTCCCGGTCGAGGGCGCGGCAAGTCGTACGTTCCGCCCAAGCATCAGCACCGTGTCGTGGGTTCGCCATTTACTCGTTTGGTGAGAGTGCACGCCTTGATGGCGGCCGGTGAGGCGTCGATGGCGGTGGCGCTCGCTGATTCACTCTTCTTGTCGATCACGCCGGGTGAAGCCCGCAGTCGCGTGATCCTGTTCCTCGCGGTGTCGTTCGCGCCGTTCGTGGTGCTCGGTCGGTTCATCGGCCCGGTGATCGACCGGATGCCCGGTGGCCGTCGTCTGCTGGTCACACTCATCGCGGCGTTACGGGCTGTGGTGATGGTGCTGATGGTGTGGCAACTCGATTCGCTGTTCTTGTTCCCGTTGGCGTTCTTGGCCATGGTTCTCAACAAGACGTACGGCGTGTCGAAATCGGCCATGCTTCCGTCGCTCACTCGGAGCGAAGCCGACCTGGTGGAAGCCAATGCGAAGTTGGGGGTCACGGCTGGCATCGTGGGTTTTCTCGCCGCCGTGCCGGCCGGTGTGCTCAGCCTGATCTCGGCCCAGACCACTCTCATGTTCGGTGCCGTCGTCTTCGTGCTGGCGACGACGCAGGCGTTGCGTCTGCCCAAGCGTTCGGTGGCCCGGGACGAACCGGCCGAACTCGAGATCGTGGAACTTCGACAAGTGGGTGTGATCGTCGCCTCGACTGCGCAGGGCCTCATCCGCGCATCGGTGGGCTTCCTGTTCTTCCATCTGGCGTTCTGGTTCGCCGATCCGCAACGTTCGCAGGTGGTCGGCTTGTCGGAGAACGGGCTCTGGCGCAAGACCGAGTACCACTTCGGCCCTCAGTTCGGCACGTTCTGGTTCGGTGTGGCGGTGTCGTTGGCCGCGATCGGAACCCTGCTCGGCAACCTGAGTGCGAAGTCGATGCGACGTTTCCCGCGCGTCGAGTCGTTGCTCATCGTGGGTTTGACCATCATCGGAATTGCCGGCGTGCTCGCTGCGGTACTTCCCACCACGTTGGTGGCGTTGCTCGCCGCGGCATTGGTGAACTTCGCCGCCGCGATCGGCAACATGGCGTTCGAGACCATCGTGCAGCGCGACGCACCCGACGCGAATCGTGGACGCGCGCTGGCCAACTTCGCCACCCGATTCCAATTGATGTGGGTGGGGGCCGGGCTCGTGCCGGTGGTCCTCGACCTCCCTGGCGTCGTCGGCTTCGCCGTGGTCGGCGGAATCGGTTTCGCCGGTGCGTCGGCCTATTGGTTCAGCCTGTCGCAGTTGGCCAAGGGTTCGGTGGAGGTTCCGAAGTTGCGCAATTACGTTCGACGGCGGTTCACGCCGGAGGACTGACGTCGAGGCGAGCCAACCACAGGCCCGGCGCATCGAATTCGGCCACGGTCGGAAGAGCCTCCGCCGAACGCAAGAGCGGTGACAATCCTTCGGAGCCCGCTCGTTCGATCACACCGGTGATGAACGACTTGCCGCGTTCGACCTGAGCCCGATTGAGACGCAGACCGAGCAACTTCTCCACGAAGGCCGTGTCGTCACCCGACTCGATGCGGCGACGCCGCGCCGCTTCGGCGAGGCGACCGGGATTGCCGAGAATGCGCGCGCCGACCTGATCGGCGATGTGATCGGCCCAACCCACCACCAAAGCCAGGATCACGTCGAGTTCGGGTTGCAGTGCGTCTTGTTCGGAGGTGCGAACGGCACCGAGCAACACCTCGGGATCGGCGAACACCTTCTGCAACGACTGCATCATCGCCATCGGGTCGTCCGACTCGAGCGACGACAACTTGTCGGAGATGGCCGAGGGATTGGGACGGAATGACGCAGCGTGACGGCGTACGAGTCGATCGAAACGCTCGCGAATGTGGGCGATTCCCAGAACTGTGTGCAGCGAGTACTCGTTGATGAGCGTCCACATGCGCACGTCGTCGCGCGGCAGACTCCAGTCGTCGGCGAACGAGTCGATGTTGTCGATCACGAACATCGGTGCACCAGTCCCGCGGGGCAGTGGCAGGTCGTACTGACCGAACGTCCGTCGAGCGAGGAGGCCCACCATCGAGCCCACGGTCATACCCATCATCACTGGTGCGAGCATGCCGCTCAGTTGGCTGAACATCGCCGCGAACGGATCGGACGACGAGTCGTCGTCGGTGTTCGGCTGTCCCGACTGCAAGGCGGTGGCCAAGTCGGTGAAGAGAGGTTTGTAGTCGTCGAGAGTTCGCTGCACCCACATCGCTCGGGTGACCACGTTGGGTTCGACGTCGAGAGACGCGTCGGGTCGACCGGTCACCGATTGGATCTGCAGCGACACGATTCGGGCCAGATCGACAAAGGCGACGCGAGCGGCCGGATCGGGATTGTTCTCCGAACGACCTTCGGTTGCCGTGAGGAGTGCGATCTGTCGCGCGGTGTCCCACTGGATCGGACCCTGACCAGCGAACATCTTCATGATGTCGCCGAAGAACGGCAGACCGCCGAAGGGCGACTCGTCGTCACCAGGGCGGGGGAGGTCACCGGACATGGAGCGAGCCTACGGCCGGTGGGCGACACGCCGCCGTCGCCTTTGAATCACGACTTCGGCACATCACGACCACGGTAAATCACGACTACGGCAAATCACGACTACGGTTTCGTCCGATGTCACTCGACACACCTCCTCTGAGCGCAGATCAGTCCGATCGCGCGTCGCGCTCGGCGCTGGCCACGATCGTCGTCACTGGAGCCACCTGGCCGCTGGGCCGTCGCGTCGTCGAGCGTCTTCGTGCCATCGACGGGTACGACGTTCACGAGGCCCGTCGCGGTGACGATCTGGCCACGCTCGTCGAGGGCGACATCGACGTCGTCGTGCATCTCGCTCCGGGCGACCACGACGCTCTCGCCACACGAGGTCGCAGTGCCGCTGTCGGAACCCCCGAGTTGCTCGCCGCGGCTTCGGCCCGCAACGTGAGGCACATCGTTGTGTTGTCTTCAGCGATGGTGTACGGCGCGTGGCCCAACAACCCGGTGCCGCTCACCGAAGACGTTGCCGTGCGCCCCGATTTCGGATTCGCGTTCGCACGTCAGTTGGCCACAGTCGAGCAGATGGTCGACGATTGGGGCACCGACGACGCGAATCGAACCACGTGCGTCCTTCGTCCGGTTCCGGCGATGGCTGCCGATGGAACCTCGTCGTTGGTGCGAGCACTCGCCGCGGGTATGGGCGGTCGTCTCGGTGAAGACGACGTGCCGGCCCAGTTCTTGCACCTCGACGACTTGGCGGCCGCCGTGGTTCTCGCCGTCGACAAACGACTGTCGGGGATCTACAACGTGGCCCCCGATGGTCACGTGCCCGGTTCGCGGGTGCGCTCGCTGTGGGGGCTGGCTCCGCGTCTGCGCTTGCCCGACCGGGTGGCCGAGACCGTGGCCGACCTGCGCTGGCGGTTCCAACGCGGCCCCATTCCCCCTGGTCTGCGGCCGTATGTGCGATCGCCGTGGCTGGTCTCCAACGGCAAGTTACGGGCCGAGGGCTGGGTCCCGTCGGTGACCAACGAGCAGGCCTTCGTGGAGGGCACCGAAACCAAGTGGTGGACGATGCTCACGCCCAAGCGCAAACAGGAAATCGCTCTGGTGGCGATGGTGCTCGTGCTCGTCAATGTGATTGCTGGCGTGGTGTTCGCCGTTCGACGGCGACGTCGCTGAACGATCAGCGATTCGCGTCAGTCGTTCGCGAAGACGTCAGCGAGCACGTCGGAGATCGTGTTGGTCATCACGATCGCGAGGCGCTCGCCGATGTGTGTGCAGATACCCACCAACTGTCCGGATTGATCGACGACGGGAGCACCTTCGGCAACGGCGGCCGGATCGAACGATGAGTTGGAGGTGAGCATGGCGACGTGGCCGGTGATCGAGTCGACACGAAGTCGGAGTGGAGTCTCCGACAGGACGATCACGTCTTGACCGAGATCGACTCCTCGTGACGGAAGAGCGGCCCCCGTACTCGCAGTGTCGTCGCCCGACACCAGGACCGCGATCGACGACACCGGATCGACGTACGCGACCTCGAGCGATGCCTTCCCTCCATCAGCCATGAACGCATCGATCTGTTCTTCGTCGCCCACGGCCAACTGGGTGGTGATCAGAACGTCGGAGTCACCTACTCGCACGGCCATCGGCGGTTGCGCGTCACGGTTGGCGCTGATGCGTGCGTACGCGAGGTCGGCACTCGTGAGTCGCACGACGGTAGCGGCATCGGACTCGCCCGAAGACGGGCGCGAGAGAATCACGAGTCCGACAACGAGGCACACTCCGAGGAGAACCGAGATGCCGACGACGCCTCGACCCACCTCGGCGACTGAGGAAGGTTTTTCCGCATCGATGCGGTGAGTGAGCCCGACTTCGGACGGGTGACGCCATGTGCGTTCGTGCGGAGGCAGCGGCGCGGCCGGGTAGGAGGGAGCCGACGAGGCCGACTCATGGTCGGGATTGTTCTCGTCGATGCCCACGATCGTGTGAGGTTAGTGATCATTCCGCGTCGAGTGGGCTCGCCCCCGCCCGACCACGACGCGGCAACCGATACCATCGCTTCGTGTTCTCCGATCAGACGACCGATCACTGGTTCGCCGTCACCGAAGAACCACTGTCGGTCGGAGCGGTGTACGACTGGGCGGTTCGTTCCGATTGTGGAGCCGTCGTCGTCTTCTCCGGAACCGTGCGCGATCACGCCGAAGAGGCGGGCGAGTTGCGCACCGGTGTCACCCACCTCGAGTACGAGGCGTACGACGAGGAAGTCGTGCCGCGCTTCCGTGCCATCGCCGACGAGACCCGCGCTCGCTGGGCGGGCCTGGGACGCATCGCTCTCATCCATCGCGTGGGTCGACTGGCCCTCGGCGAGAGTTCGGTTCTGGTCGTCGTGTCGGCACCTCACCGACCCGAAGCGTTCGCAGCGGCCCGTTTCGCGATCGACGCGCTCAAGGCCGCCGCGCCCATCTGGAAGCGCGAAGAGTGGGCCGGTGGTTCGGCGTGGGGAACTGGTGCCACCGAAGTGATCGAACCATCGCGCGTGCGGTCGTCCGATGAGGCAGGTGTCTGAGTGACCATCGCTCTCGTCGTCATCATCGTCGTCATCGCGTTGGTGTTCGTCGTCCTCATCGCGAGTCGTCGCACTCCGGCGAGCAACGACGGTGTCGACGACTTTCGTCGCCATCTCGATGCGCTCTCGCCCGAAGCGCGTCAGCAAGTGATCGATCGAGTGCAACACCGAGAAGAGGACGACGATGGCGCGTGACCTAGCGATCGACCTCGGCACCGCGAACACACTCGTGTACATGAAGGGTCGCGGCATCGTGCTCAACGAGCCGTCGGTCATCGCCCTCAATCGTCAGACCGGCGAGGTTCTGGCCACCGGACACGAGGCCTGGCACATGATCGGTCGGACCCCCGGCTACATCGTCGCCGTGCGACCCCTCCGCGGGGGCGCCATCACCGACTTCGACGTCACCGAGCGCATGATTCGCCTGCTCCTGCAGCGGGTCGGCGTGAGCCGGTTCACCCGTCCCAAGGTGGTCATTTGCGTCCCCTCGGCCATCACCGAGGTGGAGCGTCGGGCTGTCACCGACGCCGCCCGCCGGGCCGGTGCCGCCGACGCCCAGCTCATCGAGCAGCCCATGGC
>VERK01000135.1 GCA_018882725.1 Actinomycetota bacterium
CGTGAACTCGGTGCGCTCGCTCGGTCGCGCCATCGAATACGAGGCTCGTCGACAGATCGCCCTCATCGAAGGCGGCGAGAAGGTTCGCCAGGAAACACGGCACTGGGACGAGACCGACGGTCGCACGCACACTCTTCGCACCAAGGAAGACGCCGACGACTATCGCTATTTCCTCGAACCCGACCTGGTCCCCCTCGCCCCGGAAACCACGTGGATCGAGGCGGTGCGTGCCGCGCTTCCGATGCTTCCGCGCGAACGTCGCGCGCGATTGTCATCGGCCACCGGCGCACCGGCCGATGGCGAAGCGGTGATGGTGGTCGTCGAGCGCGGTCAGGACGACTATGTGCTCGCGGTGGCGGCGGCCGGAGCCGATGCGTCACGCGCTCTCGTGCACGTGAAGGAGGCCTACGCCGAACAGGGCGCCACGCCTTCGGTGCCCGCGGCCGATCTGGCGCGGATGATCGTTCTGGAAACGAGCGGCAAGCTCACGTCCACGCAGGCCAAGACCGTGCTGGCCGAGATCGTGGCCAACGGTGGCGGTGATGCCGAGAAGATCGCCGCGGCCAAGGGTTTCGAGGCCATGGACACCGGTGCTCTCGAGGCGATGGTCGACGAGGTCATCGCCGCGCAGGCCGATGCGTGGGCCAAGTACTGCGCGGGCGAAGAGAAGGCCATGGGCGCACTCGTCGGCGCGATCATGAAGGCCAGCAAGGGCAAGGCCGACGGCAAAGCCGTCACGGCGTTGCTGCAGTCGAAGCGGGGCTGAGCCCCTGCTTCACGGCGAAATCGCCGTTACAGGTTGCCGCTGCGAATCAAATCGATGGCCCGTCGACAGGTGCGGTCGAACGCATCGGCGGCCATCACGAGGTGATCTCGCGGAGTGTCTTCTTCGGGTGTGTGACTGAGGCCGTTGGTGGACGACGAGAAGATCATCACGGTCGGAATCGATCGAGCGGTCTCACTGGCGTCGTGAAGTGCACCGCTCGGCAACTCGATGTCGTGGCCCTCGACTTCGCGCACGCTCTCACGAGCGGCATCGAGCAGCAGAGGATGGAACGGCATCGGGGGAATGCGGAAGATGTGTTCCCACTCGACCGTGCAGCCTTCGGCCGCCGCCGCGTCGTCGGCAGCCGCCTTGCTCTCGGCGAGCATCGCGGCCAGTTCTCCGGCGTCGATGTGGCGCATGTCGAGCGTGATGGTGGTTTCTCCGGCAACGGCCGTGACCACACCGGGTTTGCACGCCACCGCGCCAACGGTGGTGACGCCGTCGTGGCGATCTCCGATTTCGGCCACGGCCAGGGCGAAACGCGAGGCCGCCCGGAACGAATCGCGACGCATCGGCATGGGCATGGTTCCGGCGTGGGCGGCCTGGCCGCGGAAGACGAGACGCTCGCGTTCGATTCCCTTGGTTCCGGTGACCGTACAGATTCCCTTGCCCATCGACTCGAGAACCGGCCCCTGTTCGATGTGCACCTCCACGTAGGCCTTCACGTTCTCCTGGCGACGCTGGGCACCATCGAGACGATTGATGTCGACACCGTGTTGCGGCAAGACATCGACCAGGCGGTTGCCTTCCTTGTCGACGAGACCGGCCAAGATTTTCGGATCGACCGTTCCCATGAACGCGGCCGAGCCGAACAGCGAGCGCGAGAATCGAGCACCTTCTTCGTCGGCCCAATCGACGAGTGCGACCGTGATCGGTGGCGTGCCCTCGGCGGCGAGTGAGCGCAACAACTCGAGACCAGCCATCACGCCGAGCGCGCCGTCGAGCCAGCCACCCTTTGGAACACTGTCGAGGTGGCTGCCCACCACGAGGGTGTCGGTACTGTCCCCGCGCAAGTAGGCCCACAAGTTGCCGGCTTCGTCCACGTCGACGTCGACCGGCAGAGTCGCGAGATGTTCGCGGAGAAGGTTGCGGGCCTCGACCCATTCGGGCGTCCAGGCCAAGCGACGAGAGCCCGCCGGGCCGCCGGTACGTGCGGCGAGTGCTTCGAGATCGGCGATGACGCGCTGTGGATCGAACGTCGACACGGAGGTATCGGATGCCATGACTCAACGGTACCGTGTGCCCGGTGACGGATCACATCCTCATCAACGACTTGCGGGTGATGGCACTGATCGGTGTGCTCGAGCACGAACGTGAGGCCGCGCAGCCATTGCGAGTCGACATCGACATCCACGCCGACCTCACCGATGCCGGGCAGAGCGACGATCTCACCGAGACCGTTCACTACGGAGAAGTGTGCACGCAGGTGGCCGAAGTGGCTCGTAAGTCGAACGACTTGCTCCTCGAGCGTTTGGCGCAGCGAATGGCCGACATGGTGCTGTCGTTCGCGCACGTGAACGCGGTCGATCTCACTCTGACGAAGTTGCGTCCGCCCATCCCCGAAGACGTCGGGTCGTCGTCGGTGCGAATTCATCGCACGCGCGCATCATCAGCTCCGCTCACGGCGCACCGAGCCATCATCGCGTTGGGAAGCAACTTGGGTGACCGCGAGTCGTATCTGCGGTTCGCGGTCGATCGCCTGGGCGCGTCGGTTCGGAGGATGTCGCAGGTGTTCGAGACCGATCCGGTGGGTGGCCCTGAGAATCAGGGCGCGTACCTCAACATGGTGGTCGAGATCGAAACCGAGATGGATCCGTACGCGGTCTTGCGGTGGTTGCACCGGATCGAAGCCGATGCGGGGCGAGCCCGCACGATTCATTGGGGTCCGCGCACGCTCGATCTCGATCTGCTCTTCTTCGATGACGTGGTGATCAAGGGCGGCAACTTGGCGGTCCCGCATCCGCGGTACGCCGAGCGTCGGTTCGTGTTGGCGCCGCTGAGCGAAGTGGCGCCCGAACGGTGTCCGGCCGGGTGGGAAACTGATCTGCCTCCCGACGCCGTTTATCCCCGCGGCCCTCTCTCGTAAGGGCCAGCCAGGTCACGAGAGTCCGAGTGCGGCCTCCACGCGCCGGATCTTCTCGGGGTAGTGCGCGCGACCGTACTCGGGGCGTTGGCGCAGGACGATCTCGAGAAGCTCGTCGTGCTGCGCCGTCTCCTTCCATGGCAACGCGATGTAGAGCGGAAGGTCGAATTGCCGCAGTGAGTCCAGATTCGAATACACGCGCTTCTGGTAGACGAAGCGTTCCTCCCACGGCCAGTTCGACGGCGCGAATCCGGTACCCGGATCGAGGATGCACAATTCGCGAAGCCCGTAGCGGTCGGCGATGCGCAACTGCTCGTCGAAGAACGAGATCATCACACCGACCGGATCGTCCTTGACCAACTGCATCTGACGCGGATTGGGGCCGGACAGGAAGGGAAGAACGATCGGCACGCGAAAGTCGGCGGCTACTCGCCACATCTCGTCGGTCTGCATTCCGTCGGCGGCATTGATGACGGTGCACCCGTGCTCGAGGGCCAGTCGAGTGACCTCGGGCTTCCACGAATCGATGCTCAGCGGAACACCAAAGGCGGCCAGCGCGCGCACGATGTCGCGGAGGCGCTCCCATTCGTCCTGCCACGGCACCACGGTGGCCGCATCGGTGGACCCCTGGCCCCCGAGGTCGATGCCCTGACATCCGTGCGACAGGAGATATTCACCGCGGCGAGTAGCCGACTCGGCGTCCGTGGCTATTGAATCGGTGTTGAGCGAGTCGGGAGACGCGTTCACGACGCCGTACAAGAACATGGTGTCAGGCTAGGGCGGCAGAGGAGACGATGAAGACGTTCGATCCGACCGGTTGGGATCTGTCCACCGCGATGGCTCTGAAGAACGACATGTCGGTGTCGGTGTGCATTCCGTGTCGCAACGAAGCCGAGACGATCGGCGACCTCGTACGCATGATCGATGACGCGCTCGTCGGCACCCTCGTCGACGAATTGATCGTGCTCGACGACGGATCGACCGACGGAACCGCCGAGGTGGCCAGTGAGGCCGGGGCAACCGTCGTACCGGTCGATTACGTGCACTTCTTCCATGGCGCCGCGCACGGCAAGGGCAATGCGCTGTGGGCGAGCCTGATCGCTTCGAAGGGCGACATCGTCGTGTGGTGCGACGGCGACATCACGAGCTTCACGCCCGATTGGATCATCCGCCTCGTCATTCCACTTCTGCTCGACGACCAACTGGGGCTGGTGAAGGCCAGTTACGAACGTCCGTCGCACTTGGGCGGGGGAGGCCGCACCACCGAACTGGTGGCCCGTCCTTTGCTGTCGCTGTTCTTCCCGGAAATCGCCGAGATGCAACAACCTTTGGCCGGCGAGTACGCGGGCCGTCGCACGATGCTCGAAGCGGTGCCGTTCGCGACCGGTTGGGGTGTGGAAATCGGACTCCTGATCGACATGTACCGTCACTTCGGAATCGACAGTCTGGGTCAAGTCGACTTGGGGGTTCGGCTGCATCGGCATCACAAACTCGAGACGTTGGCCATCCAGGCCGCGGAAGTCGCGGCCACGTTGCTCGCGCGGGTTCCCGACGCTCCGTCGTTCGCCGAGGCCGTGCCGACGTTGCGACGCAAGAGTGGCGACGACATCGAACTCAACGTGATGGTGCGTCCACCCGTGAAGTCGCTTCTTCGCTTCGGCGCCCCGTAAGTCGGTGGGCGGCCGAACTCAAGCGCTACGGAGGTAGCGAAGGAACACGAAGCCGTCGTCCTCGCAGACATGGGCGAGGTGCCAAGGCTCGCGCATCGCCCAGGCCCCCTCGGCTGCGCGATCGCTGCGCCCGGCGATGAAACGCGGAGCAATCGTGAGACACACTTCGTCCACCAGATCGGCCGCGAGCATCTGGCCGTTGAGAGTGGGTCCACCTTCGAGAACGCACACGTCGCCTTCGAGGGTGGCGACGACATCGCGCACGTCACCGGCGACCACCCGCGTGTTCGGGGCCGCGAGCAACGCTTCCGAGTTGCGGCCGAGGTCTCCGCTCGCGGACATGACAACGAGTCGTTGATGCGACGGGAGTGGCGAGTAGTTGTCGGCGCGCACGGTTTCGGCTCCCACGAACACGGTGTCGGCCGATCGGTGCAAGAACAGGAACACGTCGCGATCGGACGGCCCGCCGAGCAGTGCCGAGGACCCTTCCAACGCAATCGCGCCGTCGGCCGTGGCGATCATCGACATCACGACCCAGGGACGGTCGGTGTAGGCGCGACGGTGCGATCCGTCGTACGCCTCGGGGATCGTCACCTCGCGTGGCGACGGGAAGAGCATGCGCATGGAAGCCCGAGGCCTTACGGAACCAATGCGATCTTGCCGGCCACTTTGCGATCTTCGAGATCGTGCAGCGCGCGGGCGGCGTCGTCGAGTGCGTAGGTGACGGGCTCGACCGGTCGGAGGCGTCCTTGCGCGATGAGTTCGAGAACCTGCGCGAGCATGCGATCGTTGAGGCCCGGGTTCTTTCCGGCCCAACCGCCCCAGTCGACCCCGGTGACCCGGCGGTTGCGAAGCAACACCTGATTGGCCGGAAGTCGGGGAATTCCACCCACGAATCCGATCACGAGGTACTGGCCGTCATCGGTGAGCGCGCGCAGAGACGTCTCGCCGAGCTCGCCGCCCACGGGGTCGTAGATGTAGTCGACTCCGCCGCCGGAAATTTCCTTGGCCTTCTCCTTGATCTCGTCGGGTGTCAACCGCGAATCGATCACAGCGTCGGCGCCGCGCTCGGTGGCCAACCTCCGCTTCTCATCGGTCGACGCAACGGCGATCACCCGCAGTCCGAGTGCGTGGCCCACGTCGACAGCACCGAGACCGACGCCACTTCCGGCGCCGATCACCAGCAGCCACTTGCCGGCCTCCACGCGCGCACGTTCGACGAGGGCGAACCATGCGGTGAGGTAACTCTGCATGAAGGTGGCGGCCTGGCCATCGGACAGGTTGTCGGGAAGAACCATCACGCGCTTGGCGGCCACGACGGCCTCGCTCGCGAATCCACCCAATCCGACGTTGGCGAACACGCGCGTGCCCACGGCGATTCCCTCGACATCGGGAGCCACCTCGGTGACGCGTCCCACCACTTCCATTCCTGGCACGAACGGCGTGGGCGGCTTGATCTGATACTTGCCCTGCACGAACAGCGCGTCGACGAAGTTCACCCCGCACGCGTTCACGGCGATGCGGACGCACGACGGGAACAGATCAGGTGACGGGCGATCCTCCACCACGAGATCGTCGATGGGTCCGAAC
>VERK01000009.1 GCA_018882725.1 Actinomycetota bacterium
CCCAGCGAAGGACGCCCTTGCGCCAGGCGTAGACGAGACCGAGCAGAAGGACACCCACGAACACACCCATCTCCACCAGGCCGAAAGTTCCGTACCGCTCGAGTTGGGTGGCCCACGGGAAGATGAAGACTGCTTCGACGTCGAAGATGACGAAGAGCAGGGCGAACACGTAGTAACGAATCTGGCTCTGCGACCAACCGTCGCCCACCGGATCGACGCCGCTCTCGTAGGTGAGCAGCTTCTCGCGGTTGGGACGCGAGGGTCGGACGAGGACGGCGATACCGAGCAGGAGGGAGGCCAACAAGAGGGCCGCCAACCCGAACCAGAACACGGTGAGGTACGACCTCAGAAAGTCCGACATCGGTGCGGAACGCTACTACGGGGCCGCCGAACGGACCCAACTTCGCCCCAGCGTGGGGACCACATTCACGAGTTCGCAATCGCCTCGCAGAACCAGTCGACCACGCGTTCGGCCGCCGGCCGACTCTGGGTCACGAAGCGCCGCGTGTCGGCCATGATGCCATCGGGGCTCAGACCCAGCCGGGCCAGTTCGTCGGGTGATCCACCGGTCCAGCGAGCCAGCATCGATTCGGTGGCCTCGGGGTGGAATTGGGTGGCCAACGTCCGACGCGCGGTGAAGACCTGCGGCCCCGAGTCGCTACGAGCCAGTTCGGTGAACGTGGGCGGGACCCGGCACACGTCGAAGTGCCATTGCAGCCACGGTCCGGGAGCCACCTCGGCAACATCGGATTCGATTCGGTGCCAACCCACCTCGGGTCGGGCCGCCCGTTCGACCGAGCCCCCCAGGGCATGGGCCACGATCTGGGCCCCGAAACAGATCCCGAGGACGGGTATCCCCTGCTCATGGGCGCTTTTCACAAGTGCACATTCGGCTTTCACCGACTCGGCGACCCGCGGCCAGTACACGCTCCACTCCGACCCCAACAGGAGCACCAGATCGGCCCCGGCCAGATCGGGCCACTCGGCGGGCCGCTCGCGGTGACACTCGGTGAACGCGTAGCCCTTGGTCCGCAGGTGGTGGCCGACGAAACCCGGATCGGCGTCGTCGGCATTGGCGATCACGAAGGCGCGCACACCAGTACGGTAGGTCGGGCGGTCCCGACCAGGTCGGACCGGGAAGTGGCGAACGTGGCGATCGAGATCACTGACGACGACATCCGGCGAGCCCGAGAGGCTGGCTCCGGGGTCGTGAAGCACACCCCGGTCACCTCGTCGTTCGCCCTCTCCGAGCGGACCGGCGGCCAGATCGTGGTGAAGGCCGAGAATCTGCAACGCACCGGCTCGTTCAAGATCCGCGGTGCGATGAACAAGTTGGCCACGCTCGGTTCGGCTGCGTCAGCCGGAGTCACCGCCGGCAGCGCAGGAAATCACGCCCAAGCACTCGCCTTCGCCGCGCGATCGCACGGTGTGCCCTGCGAGATCTACGTACCGAAGAACGCACCCATCGCCAAGATGGCTGCCTGTCGTTCGTACGGCGCCACCGTCATCGAGGGCGGCGACTCGCTCGATGATGCCGTGGTTCGTGCGCGTGCTCGCGCCACCGAAACCGGTATGGCGTTCTGTCATCCGTACGACGATCCGGTCGTGGTGGCCGGACAAGCAACACTCGGATTCGAGTTGCTCGACGACGTGAAGGATCTGCAGTGCGTGATCATTCCGTTGGGTGGTGGCGGACTCGCCTCGGGTGTCGCCATCGCGGTGAAGCGACAACTCCCGCACGTGAAGGTGATCGGCGTTCAAGTAGAAGCCTGCGCACCGTACGCGAATGGGCAACCGCCGAGTGGACCTGTCCTCACGCTCGCTGACGGCATCGCGGTCAAGAAGCCCGGTGAAGTCACGCGTCCGCTGGTGGAGAAGTGGCTCGACGACGTGGTGGTGGTCGACGAGAGCGCGGTTGCCGATGCGATGGTTCTTCTCATGGAGCGTTCGAAGTTGTACGTGGAAGGTGCGGGCGCCGTGGGTGTGTCCGCGTTGCTCAGCGAGAAGGTCGCGCCGGCTCGGCATGGCATCACGTGCGTCGTACTGTCGGGGGGCAACGTCGACCTGGGCGTCGTTCCCGGCCTCATCCGCCGTCACGAGACGCAGGCCGGTCGCCGACTCATCTTGTTCGTGCGCGTGAGCGATCGTCCCGGTGGACTCGCCCAACTGCTCGCAATATTCGCCGAGCAAGGTGCGAGTGTCATCGACATCGAACACGTCCGAGAAGGAGTCGATCTTCAGGTACGCGAGACGGGCGTGAACGCAGTGCTCGAAGTGCGCGGCCACGAACACAGCGAGTCGGTCGTCGAAGCCGTGCGCGCCGCCGGCTACGCGGTCACCGCACCGTGACGTCACCGCATTGTTGCGAGCCGATCCCATGAAGCCCATCGTCGCCATCGTCGGTCGCGAGATCACCGAAGCCAAGGGTGTTCGCGGCGAGGCCTACGGAGCCGGTCGCCTGTACTCCGACGCCATCACACGAGCTGGCGGCGTTCCGGTGATCGTGCCTCCGGTCGATCTCGATGCCGAGGCGATTTCCTCCTTGATCTCGGGCTGCCAAGCACTCGTTCTGCACGGTGGCGGTGACGTCGATCCGGCTCGCTACGGCCAACCGCCCACCGCTCCCGAGTTGTACGGCATCAACGCTCGTCACGACGACGTCGAACTCGCGGTGGTGAACGCGGCCTTGGCCGCCGATCGACCGATCCTCGCGATCTGCCGCGGCGTCCAGATCATGAACGTGGCGCTCGGTGGCACTCTCGTTCAACACATCGCCACTCACGACGACCACACACGCCGGTTCCATCCGGTGTCACTGGTCGACGGATGTCGTACAGCACTGGCCATGGGAACCAACTCGCCCGATGCCTGTCACTCGTACCATCACCAGGCGCTCGACCGACTCGGCGCCGGTGTGAACGTGGTGGGTCGCCACGCCGACGGAACCATCGAAGCGGTGGAAGTGGACGGTCACCGTTGGGTGGTCGGAGTGCAGTGGCACCCGGAAGATTCGGCGATCGACGACTCGCAGCAGCAAGCACCGTTCGATGCGTTGATCAGTCAGTGCTGATCATGCCACGCTCGCTCAGGTGTGGGCCGGGCACTGCGGCTTGAAGAAACACCAATCGCACAACTTGGTGACATTGCACTCGAACTTGCCCGACTCACACGCCGCGTCGACCGCTTCTTTGGTCTCGACGATCGTGCCCCGAGCGATGGCCAACTTGACCGGCGTCACGGTGACGTCGTGGCGAACACCGTCCTTGAGATAAAGGAGTTCGACGCGTGAGGTCTCTTCCTGATCGGACTCCTGCAACATGAGCGCGTACGAGAACAACTGGAAGAACTTGTCGTCTTCCGACTTGAAACGCGGGTTCGGAATCTTGCCGGTCTTGTAGTCGCCGATGACCACCAGACCCGAGTCGTCGATGTGGAAGCGGTCGATGTATCCCTTCATGGTCACACCGTCGATGTCGCTCACGACTTCGTGTTCCATGCCCATGAGTTCGACCGAGCTCGGCTCTTCGACCTTCCAGAGATTCTTCAGACACTCGAAGGCCTGGATCTTGAAGTCGCGAATGTCGCCCTGCTTCTTGTCGAGAGCATTCACGGCGTTTTCCCACTCGCTCACCTGCCAACGCTCACCGGCCAACTGCTTGACCGTGTCGAGGGTGCGCTCGTCGGCATCGAGCTGGTACAGGTGCTCGAGAACTTCGTGCACGAAGGTTCCGAGGTGGGTGGCCCAGGACGGTGGCTCCTTGATGCCGTCGATGCGTGAGAACTTGAACTTCTGCGGACAGTCGCGGTACGTGGCGATGGACGACGGGGAGAGGTAGGCGGGGGCCTTCAACACGTGATCAGTCTGACACGGCGGTGTGTCAGAGGTGTGGAAGTCAGCGAACGACGACCAGCGCGTCGCGAGTGGCGTCGATCAACCAGCCCGGGAACACTCCGGCCACGAGGGTGAACACCACCGACGCCAGAACCACCACACCGGCGGTCCACGGAACGGTGACCTTCTCGCGTGCTTCGTCCCCCGACTCGGCGTCGGACATCCACATGCTGATCATGATCCGCAGGTACAAGAACGCCGACACCACCGAGGCCACCATGGCAACGATGGCGACGGCATAACTCTCGTTGTCGGCGGCTGCCTTGATCACACTGAACTTGGCGATGAATCCCGATGTGACCGGCATCCCGGCCTGTGCGAGCAAGAACACGGTCATGGCCAGAGCGAGCAACGGGCGCTCTTTGCCCAGGCCACGGAACGAACCGATGTCGCTGGCCCGATCACCCGATCGCGTCACCAACGACACGACGGTGAAGGTGCCGATCACGAGCACCGAGTACAGGAGCAAGTAGAGCAGCGAGGACGGGATGCCGTCCTGGTCGCCCGCGTGGCCAGCCGCTTCGACACCGATGAGGATGAAGCCGGCGTGTCCGATGGACGAGTACGCGAGCATGCGCTTCACGTCGGACTGAACGATGGCGAGAATCGACCCGACCACCACCGACGCGATGGCCAGCACCCACACGACCGGACGCCAGTCGTCAGCGCGAGGCCCGAGGGCGGTGGTGAGAACTCGCAACATGGCCGCGAAGGCCGCGAACTTTCCGACCGAGGCCATGAACGACGTGCTCGGTGTAGGTGCACCTTGATACACGTCGGGAGTCCAGAAGTGGAACGGAACCGCCGCCACCTTGAACGCGAGGCCGACCATGAGCAGTGCCACACCGGCCAGCAGCAACGCGTCGTCACCCTTCACGAACACCTGCTGCGACAGCAACTGTCCCGAGCGGGCGATGTTGGTAGTGCCAACCGCGCCGTACACGAGGGCGATGCCATAGAGGAAGAAGGCCGACGCGAATCCGCCGAGTACGAAGTACTTGAGACCGCTCTCCTGGCTGTCGACCCGGCGACGGTGGCTGGCCGCCAACACGTACAACGCGATCGAGAGTGTTTCGAGACCGAGGAACAGGACGACCATGTCGTTGGACGCGGCCATGATCATGGCGCCGATGGCGGCGCACACGTACATCGTGTACGTCTCGGGTCCTTCGAGTTGCTCACGACGCAGGTATTCGGATGTCGACAACGACACCAGACCAGTCGCGATCGTGACACCGATCCAGACGAACAACGTGAAACGGTCGATTGCCAGTGCGTCATTGATGATCGACACCGGACCTTCGTGACCGACACGATTCCAGAGCACCATCTCGACCACGAGAGCGGCTGCGCTCAAGACGGCGGTGGACACCGCGTAGAGACCACGTGGCCACACCTTCGTGAGCGAACCGGTCACGAGAACAAGGAGCGTTCCACCGAGCAGGACGATCAGCGGAGCGATCGCCAGCCAATCGATTGACGGGTACTGCACCATCAGCCCTCACCTCCCTCGCCGTGTCCGGTGTGGTCGGAGACCGGAACCACGAAGTCGGTCTTCTCCTCGACTCGTTCGAGCAGAGCCTTCACACTCGGCTCGATGCGGTCGAGCATCGGCTTCGGGTACACACCGCAGAACACGATGAGAGCGATGAACGGAAACAGCACGGCACCCTCGCGCAGACGAAGTTCGCGGAACGACGAGTTGGCTTCATCGGGCTCGCCGTGGAAGACACGCTGGTAGGCCCAGAGCAGGTAGAGCGCGGCGAGGATCACGCCGGTCGCGCCGATCACGACCCACCAACGGGCGGTGGAGAACGAACCGATGAGGACGAGGAACTCTCCGACGAATCCGTTCAGACCCGGCACGCCGATGCTCGAGAGCATGACCACCATGAAGGCGGCCGCGAAGATGGGCGCGACCTTCTGCAGACCCTTCAGTTCGGCGATCTGACGGGTGTGGCGACGCTCGTAGATCATGCCCACCAGGAGGAAGAGGGCACCGGTGGACACGCCGTGGTTCACCATCTGCATCACACCGCCACTGATGGCCTCGGACGTGAACGCGAAGGTGCCGAGCACGATGAAACCGAGGTGGGCCACCGACGAATATGCAACCAGTCGCTTGAGGTCGGATTGCATCGTGGCGGCGACGGCACCCCAGATGATGCCGATCACGGCCAAGGTGAGGAACACCTCACGGCTCCAGACCGCGGCCTCCGGGAAGAGGTACACGCCGAAGCGCAACAGACCGTATGTGCCGAGCTTCAGCAAGACGCCAGCCAGGATCACCGAACCGGCTGTCGGCGCCTGTGTGTGCGCATCGGGCAACCACGTGTGGAGCGGGAACAGCGGAACCTTCACCGCGAACGCGATAGCGAACGCGAAGAACAACCACCGCCCGGTACTGGCCGCAAAGTTGGAGCCCTCGGCGATCTCCACCAGGTCGAACGTGAGTCGGCCGAGATCGTCACGAGCTAGAAGCGCGGTGGTGACGATGCCCACCAACATGAGCGCCGAGCCGACCATCGTGTACAAGAAGAACTTGGTGGCTGCGTACACGCGCTGGTCGTAACCCCAACCACCGATCAAGAAGTACATCGGCACGAGCACGATCTCGAAGAACAAGAAGAACAAGACGAGGTCGAGACTCAGGAACGAGCCCATCACGCCGGCTTCGAGCAGGAGTAGCCAGGCGAGATACGGCTTCTCGTCGTGATGCGGATCGCAACCGACGATCACCAGTGGGAAGAGAACGCCGGTGAGAACCACGAGGAAGAGCGAGATGCCGTCGACACCGAGGTGCCAGCCGATCCCCCACGAATCGATCCAGGAGTGCCGCGACACCAACTGGAATCCGCCCTCGTGCGAATCGAACTCGGCGAGCAACCACAGACTCATTCCGGCCGTGGCGACCGACGAGACGAGCGCGACCAACTTGGTGATCTCGGGACGATGACGCGAGCCGAGTGCGGTGAGAACGGCACCGATGAGCGGCACCAACACCAGTGCGGTGAGAACCGGGAACGGAGCGGCCGGAGCCGAAGCGGCGAAGAGAGACATCAGAGCACCACCCCGCGAAGGAAGAACCACACGAGGAGCGCGACGACCCCGAGACCGATACCGGCGGCGTAGTTTCGAACTGCACCCGACTGAGCACGGCGCAGGTACGAGCCCGTCGTGCGTACGACGCGACCGACACCGTTCACCGCGCCGTCGACCACCACTCGATCGGTCCAGGCCACCGCATCGAACGACTTGCGTCCGGGTCCACCCATGAAGTTGGAGATCGCCGCGTCGTAGTGCCAGCCGTCAGCGAGAACCTTGGGTTCGATCGCGGCCACCTTCTTCTTGCCGTACACCAACACCGACGCCGCGATACCGGTCAACGCCACCACCACGGCGATCCCGAGCAGTACGTACTTGTTGTCGTAGGCCCACGTTCCCTTGATATCGGCCTCACCGAATTCGATCACCGGTTCGAGCCACTTCTCGAGGAAGTGCAGATCTTTGGAGAACGGCAACTGCATCGCTCCCCCGACGACTGACAACCCGGCCAGAACCACCAACGGAGCCAACATCACAGCGGGGCTCTCATGCGGCTTGAAGTCGCCGTGCGCACCGTGCTCTTCGCTCTGGTCGTGCCAACGAGCCTCGCCGAAGAACACCATGATCACCTGACGGGTCATGTAGTAGGCCGTGAGCAACGCGGTGATCATTCCGACCACGTAGAGAATCGGACTCTTGGCGAATGCGTAAAGAAGGATCTCGTCCTTGCTCCAGAAGCCCGCGAACGGCGGAACACCGGCGATGGCCAGCCAGCCGATGATGAACGTGAAGGCCGTGATGGGCATGAGCAGTCGAAGCGCGCCCATCTTGCGCATGTCCTGTTCGTGGTGCATCCCGTGGATGACCGAGCCCGAACCGAGGAACAACAGCGCCTTGAAGAATGCGTGGGTGACCATGTGGAAGATCGCGGCCACGTAGGCACCCGAGCCGACCGCCAAGAACATGAAGCCCAACTGGCTCACGGTGGAATAGGCCAACACCTTCTTGATGTCGTTCTGCGCCACGGCAATGGTGGCGGCGAACAACGCGGTGGCCACACCGACGATCGCGATGAGTGTGGGCGCCCAATCGTACGCAACCTCGATCACCGGATTCACGCGCGTCATGAGGAAGACACCGGCCGTGACCATGGTGGCGGCGTGAATGAGAGCCGACACCGGAGTGGGGCCTTCCATCGCGTCGGGCAACCAGATGTACAGAGGCAACTGAGCACTCTTGCCGCAGGCGCCGATGAACAGCATGAGCGCGATCGCGGTGGCCGTAACCCCGGAGATGATTCCTTCTTCGGCGGCGTGGTTGATGCCCTCGTAACTGAGGGTGCCGGCCGCGCCGAAGGCGAGGAACATGCCCATCATCACGCCCCAGTCGCCCACGCGGTTGGTGACGAACGCCTTCTTGCCGGCTGTGGCCGCGCTCTCGCGCGTGTGCCAGAACGAGATGAGGAAGTACGAACAGGTGCCCACACCTTCCCAACCGAGGAAGGTGACGAGCAGGTTCTCGCCCATCACCAGCATGAGCATCGAGAACACGAAGAGGTTCAGGTACAGAAAGAACTTCGAGAACTTGGGGTCGCCGTGCATGTAGCCGGTCGCGTACAGGTGGATCAGCGAACCGATCCCGGTCACGAAGAGAACCATCGTGATGCTGAGCGGGTCGGCGAGGAAAGCCAGGTCGACCTTCAGCGATCCGACCGGAACCCATGAGAAGAGCGACTGCACGTGGTGGCGTTCTTCGTGAGGGTTGTTGAGTAGATCGAAGAACACTCCGGCTGCCACCACGAACGATCCGGCCACCATCGCGGTGGCGAGGTAGCCCGCCTTCGGTTCGCCGAGCAGACGACCGAACACGAGAATGATGAGGAAGCCCGCCAACGGGAGAGCCGGGATGAGCCACAGCAAGTCGAGCATGGTCAGCCCTTCAACTCCGCGATGTCGTCAGCCGTCGCACCGGGGCGCCGGCGCATGATCGACACGATGATTCCGAGACCCACCACGACTTCGGCCGCCGCCACCACCATCACGAAGAACACGGTGGTCTGACCCCCGATGTCACCCAGGCGCTTGGCCAGCGCCACGAAGCTGAGGTTGACCGCATTGAGCATCAGTTCGATGCACATGAACATCACGAGTGGGTTCCGACGAACCAGTACACCGACCGCACCGATTCCGAAGAGCACGGCTCCGAGCACGAGGTACCACGTGGTGGTGGGAGTGACAGCGGCGATCAGGCTCACGACTCACCCTTCCCCGACTTGATCCGGCGCGTGAGCATGACGGTCCCGACCACGGCCACCACGAGCAGAACCGAGGTGATTTCGAAGGCGACCACGTAGTCGCCGAACACGCTGCGCGCGATCTGACGAACGTTGGAGTCGTTGTCGCCCGTGACGGTGGGGATCTCGAGGCCGTTACCGCGTCCGATCGCATCACGCGACGACGAGACCGCTGCCGTGACCAGACCGATCACACCGACGCCGACGACCAGGGCCATGGGGCGCTGGACCTTGAACGGTTCGATGGTGATGTCTTCGGTGCGATCGACACCGAGCAACATGATCACGAACAAGAACAGCACGACGATCGCGCCGGCGTACACGATCACCTGCACGGCAGCGAGGAAGTGGGCTTCCAACGCCACGAAATGGACGGCGACTCCGAACAGAGTGAGAACGAGGCTGAGGGCCGCGTGCACCGGATTGGGGCGCACGATCACACCGAGCGCGCCGACGATCACCATCGCCGCGGCGATCACGAAGACGACGAGTTCCATCAGTGTTCGGCCTTCGGTGCCGACTGGCTGGAGTCGCGCTTGATCTGATCGGGTTCGGGGGCGCGAACGCCGTACCCGAGTTCGCCGCTCCAGCCCACCACACCTTCGAACGTGGCATCACCCGACGGTGCAGTGGCCCGCACCCAGCCGGACGTCAAGAGATCTTCGCCTTCGCGCCAGTCCTCCCACGGCATGTGCTTCGGCTTACCGTCGTCACCCACGAGAAGTTCGGACTTGGTGTAGATGGCATCGCGACGATTGGTGAACGAGAACTCGAACAACTTGGTCTCGGTGATGGCTTCGGTGGGGCACGCCTCCACGCACAGGTCGCAGTGAATGCACCGCAGGTAGTTGATCTCGTACACGAAGCCGAACCGCTCGCCCGGTGACGTGGGGTTGTCGGGATCGTTGTCGGCACCGCGAACGTAAATGCACTTGGCCGGGCACACACCCGCGCACAGTTCGCAGCCGATGCACTTCTCCATTCCGTCCTCGTACCGATTGAGGACGTGGCGACCGTGCAGACGCTCGGGCTTGGGTGCCTTCTCGTCACGCTGCGGCTTACCGCGCTTGAGCTCGCGACCGCCGGAGTATTCGCGGGTCACGCGATTGCGTCGGCCCACCTGACGAAGGGTGATGAGGAATCCACCGAGGTAACCCATCAGAACGTGGCCCCCTCTCGTTCGCGATTGGCTCGGCTGACCTTCATGGCCACAGAGATGAGACCCGCACACACGATCAGAACGATCGCACTCACGATGGCCACCACCGCTTGGTTCCAGTCCTGATCACGGCCGAGGCGCAACGCCGCCATCAGCATGAACCAGCCGAGCGACATCGGGATCAGGATCTTCCAACCGAGGTCCATGAGTTGGTCGTAACGGAACCGCGGCAACGTGGCGCGGAACCACACGTACACGTAGAGGAACAACAGCACCTTGGCGATGAACCAGATGGTTCCCTCGATGGCCCCCGGGATGACGGGAATGTCGAACAGCCCCTGCGGTCCGCCCCAGAACAGAGTGACGATGATGCCGCTCATGGTGACGGTGTTCATGAACTCGGCCAGGAAGAAGAGGCCGAAGCGAATACTGGAGTACTCGGTGTTGAACCCACCCACGAGTTCTTGTTCGGCTTCGACGAGGTCGAACGGCGGCCGGTTGAGTTCGGCCGTGGCTGCCAACAAGAAGATGATGAACGGCACCACACCGGTAGAGACCACGTGCCAATTGGCGAAGCCGTCCTGATTGGCCACGATGCCACTGGTGGACAAGGTGCCAGCGAGCAAGAGCACCGTGGCGATGCTCAGACCGAGGGCCGCTTCGTACGACACCATCTGGGCCGAGGCACGAACCGAACCGAGCAGCGGATACTTCGATCCACTCGACCAGCCCGCGAGCATGATGCCGTACACCGCGATCGACGACAGCGCGAGAACCAACAAGATGCCAACCGGCGGGTCGGCCAACTGAACACGCGTCTGCTCACCGAACCAGGTGACGATTCCGTTCTTGCCATCGCTGAAGTCACCACCGAGCGGAATGACCGACCACACGAGGAACGCCGGCACGAACGCCAGGTACGGCGCCAACTTGAAGACGAAGCGATCGGCACGATCGGGCAGAAGGTCTTCTTTGAAGAACAACTTGATGCCGTCAGCGAGAGTCTGCAGAAGACCCCACGGGCCGGCCTTGTTGGGACCGATTCGGTTCTGCATGCCGGCGATCGCCTTGCGCTCGAACCACACCATGAACATGGTGACGAGGAGACCGATGGCGAAGATCGCCACGACCTTCAGGATGATGATGAGAAGCGGCGTCCAGAGAAGATCGCCGATGGCCAACGGATCGAGAGCGAGCAGGCGAACCATCAGATGTTCTCCAGTCGCACGTCGTTCACGAGGGCAGACGCATCGATGAGTTCGCCTACTTTGCCACCGGGCTGGTTGAACGGAACCCACGCGGTGCCGCGATGCACCGAGGCATCGGCCTCGACCCGCATGACCACACTCGTGCGCGCACCGATGGCCTTCACGTTCGAACCGGCCGGGGCACCCAGTCGATCGAGATCGAGCGGATGCAGGTAGATGGCTGCACCGGGTGCCAACGAGGCCAGCGACGGCGAGTTGGCGACGTTGTGGCCCGCGTCGTAGAGCTTTCGGCTCACGACGAGGCGATACGAAAAGCCAGCGCGCTCGGGGACGTCGGGCACTGGCGATGCGATCGGTGCCGAACCCACGTGAGCGAGGAGCACACCGTCGGGCGATGCCTTGAGTGCGGTCCGATCGATCGGACGGAACGCCGACTGGGTGCTGACCATCTGTTCGAAGACGTCGTGCACCGATCCGACTCCGAGATCGATGTCGAGAAGATCGGCCAGTTCGACCGCGACCATCCAGTCGGGACGTGAGGTGCCTCGCGTGGTGACCTTGCGCGACAACTGCGAGACGCGACCTTCGAGATTGGTGGTGGTGCCATCCTTCTCGCCGAAGGCAGCCGCCGGCAGCACGATCTGCGCCTGACTCGACGACGTGGTCATGAACGTGTCGAGACTCACGATGTTGGGCACACCAGTGAGAGCACGGCGTGCGAGATCGGCGTCGGGGAAATCGGCCAGCGGATCGGAACCCACCAACACGAGACAGTTGATCTTGCCAGCCGCGGCGCGTTCGAGAATCTCGACCGCCGAACCCGAACCCAGGCCAGCCGACAACGCACCGCGCACGTTGCCACGGCGCAGCACCGGCAGCACCTTGGCGTTGGGAACGAGTTCCATCACGGCGGCCAGAGCCGACATCGTGAATTCGGGCGACTCGGCGAGATTTCCGCGGCCCACCACCACGACGACCGAACCCTTGCCGAGTTGGCTCACAACTGCGGTTTCGGTGAGCGTCGAACGCACCGCGGACACCTGTTGACCCGGCTCGTGACCGGTGTGCTTCCAGGCGTACCGCGTGAGTCCCGATTCCTTGGAACCGAATTCGACGATCTTCGAGCGCTTCTTCTCGGATGCATCACGAAGACGCAAGTGAAGAACGGGCAACTCTTCTTTCAGATCGGGGCCGAGCAGGATGACAGTGGACGCGTTGGCGGCTTCGTCGATGGTGGCCTGCGGATACGCATAGACCACCGACGGCAGGCCATCACCGAGTTGAGCATCGACATTCGACGTACCGAGCGCGCGGGCCAGACGCGACCACGCGTAGGCGTCTTCGTTGGTGCCACGCGCACCACCGAGGATGGCCACACTCCCGGCGCCACCGTCACGCAGGGCCGACGACACGAGTTCGGCAGTGGCGCGCAACGCCGTCGACCAATCGGTCTCGACGAACTTTCCGTCGCGCTTGATGAGTGGTTGATCGAGGCGCGCGTCGGACGCGACGGCCTCGAAGTTGAACCGCCCCTTGTCGCACAGCCAACTCCAGTTGACGGGGTCACTGTCGACACCTTGGTAGCGCAGCAACTGATCGCGACTCGATTCGACCGTGATTCGACAACCAACCGAGCACGTGGTGCAGGTGCTCTCCACCTTCTCGAGATCCCACGGGCGCGCCTTGAAGCGGTAGGGCTTGGCCGTGAGCGCACCGACCGGACAGATCTGCACGGTGTTGCCCGAGAAGTAGCTACTGAACGGCTCGTCGGGGAACGTGAGCACCTGAGTGTTGTTGCCACGCGAGGTGAAGTGAATGAGGGCGTCGCCGGCGACCTCGTCGGCGAATCGCGTGCAGCGGTCGCACAGGATGCACCGTTCACGGTCGAGCAGAACGATGTCGCTGATCGGAATCGGCTTCTCGTAGTGGCGCTTCTCTTCGACGAAGCGGCTCTCCCCCGGACCGTGGCTGAAAGCCTGATCCTGCAACGGACACTCGCCGCCCTTGTCGCACACCGGACAGTCGAGCGGATGATTGGTGAGCAGTAGTTCGAGGATGCCCTCGTGCGCACGCTTCACCTGTGGAGTATCGGTACGCACCACTTGGCCATCGGCCACCGGCGTCATGCACGACACCACCATCATGGGTCCGCGCGGACCCTCGACTTCCACGAGACACTGACGACACATGCCGACCGGGCTCATGCGCGGGTGGTAACAGAAACGCGGGATGTAGTCGCCGCTGCGATCGGCTGCGGCGATGATGAGCTCACCCTTACGAGCGACCACCGATCGACCGTTGATGGACATCGTGACGGCGTTGGGGTCGACGGGCGGCTGATTCTCGTCGCTCGTCACGTTGGTCTCGGTGGTGGTCATGACACCGACCCCGACACCGGAATACGGGTGCGCTTGGTGACGCGCGCTTCGAATTCGCTGCGGAACAACGTGAGGGCCGAGTGGACCGGCGCGTAGGCCGACGGCCCGACGAAGCAGATGGTGTTCATGCGATACGGGAACGGCACCGCCGACAGTCCGAGTTCGGAACTCGATGCGTGCGGGAAAGCACCCGGGCAGATGGACTCGCCCACTTCGAGCAATTGGTCGAGGTCGGCATCGGTGCCCTTGCCGTCGACGATGCGCGACAAGATTCGCTCGAGCCAGGTTCCGCCTTCACGACACGGCGTGCACTTGCCGCACGACTCGTGAGCGTAGAAGCGCGTGAGCGTGAGCGCGGCGCGCGGAATGTCGGTGGTGTGATCCATCACCATGACCGCACCCGATCCGAGCATCGAGCCGGCTGGACCGACCTGACTGGCCTCGAAAGGCAGATCGAGTTGCTCGGGGGTGAACCACGGAGCCGAACCGCCACCGGGCACGAAAGCCTTGAGTTGATTGTCGTTACGGATGCCCTGACAGAACTCGTCACCGTAGAGAAGATCGCGGAACGTGGTGGTTCCGTTGATGATCTCGTACACACCTGGACGCTTCACGTGTCCGGACACCGCGACCATGCGCGTACCGGGCGATGTCTTGGTACCGATCGCGGTGTACGCCTCGGCACCGTTGACGAGCAACCACGGGAGATTGGCGAGGGTCTCGACGTTGTTGACGATGGTGGGCTGACCGTACAGACCGATGGCCGCCGGGAAGTACGGGGGCTTCAGTCGCGGCATACCGCGATTTCCTTCGAGACTCTCGATGAGAGCGGTCTCTTCACCCACGACATAGGCGCCCGCACCCCAGTGCAACACGATGTCGACCGAGAAGCGGCTACCCATGATGTTCTTGCCGACGTAGCCCGCGGCGTAGGCCTCGTTCAACGCGGTGGCCACACGCTCTTGAGCAACAGCCATTTCTCCGCGGATGTAGAGGAAGCACTGCGACAGTCCGGCTGCGTAACACGCGATCAGACATCCTTCGATGAGCTGATGCGGATCGCGCTCCATGAGGAGACGATCCTTGTAGGTGCCGGGTTCGCTCTCGTCGCCATTGACCACGAGATACCGCGGCCACTTGCCCTGCGGGGTGAGACCCCACTTGGTTCCGGCCGGGAAGCCGGCACCACCACGACCGAGCACCGTGGCGTTCTTGACTTCGTCGTGAACGTCGGTGGGCGTGCGGCCGAGCGCCTTCTTCAAACCCTGATAGCCACCGGTCGCGAGGTAACGCTCGAGAGTGAACGAGTCGTCGTATTGGAACCGTGAGGTGACGATCTGCGGACGATCACCGGCGATGAATCCGGGTGCGTGCGGATAGGAGGTCACAACGCCGCCTTTCCGTCGAACCAGGACGGGCCGTCGGCCACATCTGCGGGAGCAACCGCACCCACGACACGATCGGCGGCCACGCGCTGACGAACCCGGGCCACCGTGCCGTGCGGCGGAATTTCTCCGTCGAGACGACCGGCGCGCAAGTCGTCGACGAGTTGGTCGAACGATTCGTTCGTGACGCGGAAGCGATAGCGATAGTTGACCTGCAGGCACGGGGCCTCGGTGCAGGCGGCCTGACACTCGGCCCGCTCGAGCGTGATGAGTCCGTCGTCGGTGGTGCCACCCAATTTCACGTCGAGCGCGTGCTCGGCGTGATGGATGAGCTCGTCGGCGCCCAGGAGCGCGCACGACATGGTTCCGCAGATGTTCACGAGGTACTTGCCGACCGGCTCGAACTTGAACATCTCGTAGAACGACGCGGTACCGAACACTTCGGCCGAGGTGGCGCCCACCAGTTCGCCGATGTGCACCATCGCATCGTTGGAGACATAGCCGTCCTGTTGCTGAGCGAGATGCAACAACGGAATGGTGGCCGAACGCGAACGCGGGTAGCGCGCGATGATTTCACGCGCCAAACGGACATTTTCTTCGGTCAAGCGGGCCATCAGCGATCGACGTCTCCGAGAACGGGGTCGACCGACGATATGACGGCGACGGCGTCGGCGACCAAACCGCCCCGCATCATGTGCGGAAGGGCCTGGATGTTGACGAAACTCGGGGCGCGCATGTGGATGCGGTAGGGCTTGGGGCCACCATCGCTCACGATGTAGCAGCCGATCTCGCCCCGCGGACTCTCGATACCCACGTACGCCTCGCCCTCGGGAACCTTGAAACCCTCGGTGAAGATCTTGAAGTGGTGGATGAGGGCTTCCATCGACTCGTCGATACGACCACGCGGCGGCGGTGTGACCTTCTTGTTCTGGATCCGGTAGTCGCCCGACGGCATGCGATCGAGGATCTGGCGCACGATCTTCATCGACTCGCGCACTTCGTTGAGCCGGATCGCGTAACGGTCGAACGCGTCTCCGTACGAGCCGACGATCACGTCGAACTCCATCTCGTCGTACTTCATGTAGGGCATGTCGCGACGGAGATCCCACGGGACGCCGGTGGACCGAAGGATCGGACCGCTGGTCCCGAGGGCCAGGGCCTCGCTCGCAGTGATGACACCGACACCTTGTAGACGCTCGCGCCAAATGGGCTGGTTGGTCATGAGGATGTCGTATTCCTCGAGACGCGGCGGGAGCATGTCGAGAATCTCGAGAACGTCGTCGCGCCAACCCGGCGGCAGATCGGCCGCGAGTCCGCCGGGGCGAATGAAGTTGTGGTTCATGCGCAGACCGGTGACCTTCTGGAAGAAGCGCAACACCTCTTCGCGCTCACGCCAGCCATACAACATCATCGACACCGCACCGATGTCCATGCCGTTGGTGGCGAGGAAGAGCAAGTGGCTGCTCATGCGATTGAGTTCGGACAGGAGCATGCGCATCCAGACGGCGCGCTCGGGGATGTCGTCCTCGATGCCGAGCAACTTCTCGACGGCCATGGAGAACACCAGCTCGTTGTTGAGCGGACTCAGGTAGTCCATGCGGGTGACGTTCGTGCCGCCCTGGAGGTAGGTGAGATCCTCACCGGTCTTCTCCATACCTGTGTGCAGGTAGCCGATGATTGGCTTGCAGCGCAGAACGGTTTCGCCTTGGAGTTCGAGCATGAGTCGCAACACACCGTGAGTACTCGGGTGCTGCGGACCCATGTTGATGATCATCGTCTGGTCTTCGTCGGAATCGACCGGCAACTGACCGAGCTGGGCCGCCTCGGCCTCGCTCAGACGCAACACCGCGCCGACTTCGCGCATGAGTTCGCGGGCCCCGATCTCGCTTCGGGGCTTCATCTCCTGTCCGCCTTCGCTGGTCTGGCGGATGTTCTCGACGGCGGTCACGAGTTGGCTCCCTTGAACTGAACGGGAATGCGACCGACCGCGAAGTCCTTGCGAAGGGGATGACCTTCCCAGTCTTCGGGCATCAAAATGCGCGTGAGATCGGGATGGCCATCGAAACGAACGCCGAACATGTCGAACACTTCGCGCTCCATGGCTTCGGTACCGGGCCACAGATCGAAAGCCGACGCGATGGTGGGATCGGCTTCGGGCACCTGAACGCGAACGCGCAGACGATCTTTGCTCGTGAGCGAGATGAGGTTCACGACGACTTCGAAGCGTTCGGCCTCGACGCCAGCCGGAAGTTCACGGCCAGGATGAGTGAGATAGTCGACCGCGGTGAGGTCGGTGCACATCGTGAAACCGTCGTCGAGCAACTTCTTGAGAAGGGCGACATAGTTCTGACGACTCGGATGCACGACCTTCTGGCCGCGCGACCACGACACCGGTGAACCGTGGAGCGACTCGGACTCGGTCATGCCGACGCTCCCTGGCGCGACGGCATCAACGACACCGGCTGAGCGGCCGCGATCTCGGTGATGTGGATGTTCGCACCGGCACCCGACTCGGAACGACGACGCATGATCTCGCCGTCTTCGATCTTCTGGTGCAGCGTTTCGATCGCGTGGATCAGCGTCTCGGGCGTGGGCGGGCAGCCGGGCGCGTACACGTCGACCGGAACCACCTGGTCGACACCTTGCACCACGGCGTAGTTGTTGAACATCCCGCCACTCGACGCGCACACGCCCATCGAGATGACCCACTTCGGTTCCATCATCTGGTCGTACACCTGACGGAGCACCGGAGCCATCTTCTGGCTCACGCGCCCGGCGACGATGAGGATGTCGGCCTGGCGGGGCGACGCACGGAACACTTCCATGCCGAACCGCGCGATGTCGTAGTGCGCACCACCGGTACCCATCATTTCGATCGCGCAACAGGCCAGGCCGAACGTGGCGCCCCAACTCGAGCGACTGCGCGACCACTTGACGAGGTCTTCGATCTTGCCGGTGAGGAAGTTGTGCTGGATGCCTCCGAGGCCATCGTCGAGCACATTGCGCACGAGACTCATCTTGTCGAACCTCCTGCTTCTTACGCTGCCTGCTCGGCGTCGAGGCGGCCTTCGAGGCCGACACGACGGATCGTCGACGACGACGTGCGGTCACTGCTCACGGCGTCGGACAGGCGACGGGCGCGGGCAATCGGACCCCAATCGAGCGCACCACGCGCGATCACGTACACGAACGTCAAGAAGAACACGGCGCTGAACGCCAGCATCTCCCAGAACGCGAACGCGCCGAGCTCCTGGCGAGCCACGGCGAATGGATAAATGAAGATAATTTCGATGTCGAACATGATGAACAACATCGCCACGATGTAAAAGCTCACCGGGAAGCGCTCGGGTGGTTCGCGGCTCGGAAGGATTCCGCATTCGTACGGCGCTTCCTTGGCCACCGATGGACGACGCGGAGCCAGCAACCGAGAGGCAATGAAGCTGAGTACCCCGAACAGCACCCCCACGATCAACAGAGCGACAACCGGAAGGTACTGACCCATGAACTACGCCTTAGCCGGAACGACGGCGCCGGTGTGCACGGCGAGGATCTTGTCGCGACGATGCAGCATCCAGCAACAGAGCAGGAAGATGATGGTGGATCCGATGGTGATGAACGCCGCTGGCTGACGCTTCGTACCGAGATCTCGGATCATCACGACGTACTGGTGAGGTTGCGTCTCGTCGACGACCGGTCGGGAAGGAGCGCGACCCGGTTCGGCGCGCTGAGGGATGACCGGAGCGATCTCGACGACGGCGTACTTCGGCTTGTGGAAGAACGCGGTGAAGTCGATCTCGTTGGTGATCTTGGGCCAGCGATCGCCACCGCGCAGGTACACCGCAGTCGCTTCGTACTCGCCCGCTGCATACAACTCGGCTTCGACCTGGATGATCTCGTCGGCGGCGGCGATGGCCTGGCCGCGGCCCCGGTCGTCTTCGGGCAACTTGGTCCAGCCGCTCGAGACGAGTGCTTCGCGAGTCTGGTCGGCCACGTCGACGAACGATGCACCGGCATCGACCATCACGGGCGCATCGAGCACTTCGGCGTCGAGTAGGCGCGGGCCTTCACGAACGATCGTGAAAGGTTCAGCCGGCTTCCACGACGGTTCGTTGCCTTTGAGGCCGATTCCGTACGTCCACCAGATGGCGCCCATGGACGCCATCCAGCCGAACAGACCGGCCAGGGCGACGAGGAAACCGAGGCGAATGCCCATGTTGGTGGCGAGCAGCAAATACACGCTGCCGCAAAGCGCCACCACACCGATGATGACGGTGAGGAGACCCCGAAGTTCGGGTTCCCAGCCGATGCTCAGAAGTGCGCTCACAGTTCGCTCCGTACGTAGTTGACGACTTCACGGATCTGGGCGTCGGTGAGCAGACTGCCGAAGCCGGGCATACGACCGCTGCCCTGACCCTGCACGCCGTACTTGGCGCCGTAGACCGAACCGGCCTTGATGAAGTCGATCATTTCTTGTTCGGTGGCGAAGTGCGAGTTGGTCGCGCCACCGGTGAGATTCCAACCGAACGCACCAGCACCGGTCTGACCGGGCTCACCCCAACTCCAACCGGGCGTGTGGCAGCGGGCGCAGCTGAACGCACCCGAACCGAGGTCGAGATTGAAGAGCGCTTCTCCGACGCTGTCGTACGTTCCGTCTTCCACCAACTGCTCGGCCGCGGCCTGGATCTTGTCTTGTTCGGCCACCGGCAGGTGTCCGCCTTCGCAGGCCCGTGCGTCGGCTTCGGGATCGATGCAGTTCTCACGCGGAATCTGAATGCTCTTCATGTACGCGATGAGGTTGTTGATCTGCTGCTCGTTCATCGGGCCACCGCCCTTCACGCCCCACGGTGACATGGGTGAAAATGGACGACCGTATTCAAGAATGAAACGAATCTCGTCTTCGCTGAAGCGATAGAAGACGGTGTTGAGAGCCGGTGCCTTCCACGACACGGCCTTCACTTCACCGGTCTTGCTGTCGGTGACGGTGTAGGGGGCGGCACCGCCGGTTCCGTTCATGCCACCGTGGCATCCTGCGCAGTTGAAGCCGCCTTCCGAAGTGGGAGCGAACAACTGGCCACCCCAACTCGCGAAGCGATTCTGATAGCCCTCTTCAGCACCCGACTGACGGGCCGGCTCGAACAACCAATAGACCGGCAGACCGATGGTGATCGTGGCGAGCATGATCACGCCGAGGAACTGCATCCGCTCGAGACGGCTGCCTTCTAGTTCTTCGTCGTCGAAGTACGGCTTGCGGTTGGCCGCCAGTTCGATCTCGGAACCGATCTCGTTGCGACCGGCCGCCCAGTTGAAAACGGCATAGACGATCCAGGCCGCCGAGACGGCAACGGCGATGAGAATCGCGATGGTGGTGGAAGCGAGAGCGACCATGATCAGTGTCCTCCTCCACCGGTGATGCAGTGCGGGCCTTCAGCTTCTTGACCGGTCGTGTTGGTTCCGATGGCCGGGCCGTTGAACACCTTGCCGGTGTCGACGATGATGCTGCCGTTGCTGACCGACACACCGAAGCGGTCCATACCGCGCGGAGCCGGACCAGCCTTCTTCTCACCAACGCGGTTGTACTGCGAACCGTGGCACGGGCACTCGAACCACTGCGAGCTCTTGCACTCGGGAACGCGACAGCCGAGGTGCGGGCACTTCTGATACAGCGCGACGACTCCGGCTTCCATGCCCGCGAGCACCGACGGCTGCGTGGCATACGCGGCGCGCGCCTTGGGCAGAGCATCGGAGGGATACGCGGTGAGCCATGTGCGAGCCTCGGGCTTGTAGACAAAACCCTTCTCGCTACGAATCTGCACGATGAGATCGTCGAGACGACCAACGTTGACCTTCGATCCGAATCCGCCACCAGCACGCGGCCACAGGAACGCCACGACGGCGACACCGAAGGCGCCGATGCTCGCGCTCATCATGGTGACGGCGGCGCGGTTGAAGAACTGACGACGCGACACGGCGACCGCTTCGGCATCGGGTGCCTGCCAAGCGACCGGTGCGACTTCGTTGGCCTTCTCGATCGCGGTGGAGCGAGCCTGCACTTCGGCCTTCTCGTACACGGCACCAGCGACGGGGGCCTCGGCCTTGGCGGACTTGTCGCGCTTCACCGTTTCACGGGCGAGCGCACCGGCACCGCGAACATCGGAACGGCGAGCCGACGTCACGAGGACGACGGCGGCCAACACCACGATGGCGGCGATCGCAATGGCGATAGTTGCTGCTGAGCTCATGTGATCGGTTACCTCACAACTCGAAGAAGAGACCGTCTCGCCAGGGGAAGACGAAGTTGAAGCCAGGGCCACGGAAGAACGAACCGATGATCACGAGCACGGCCCAGAACATCAGGTGCACGGTCATCAACGAGGTTGCGAACTTGCGGTCTTCAGGCTTGTTGGACGGGTTGCGATCGATGTACGGCGCGAGGATGAGCGCGAACAACGCGATACCCGGGATGGTCACACCGGCGACCATCGGGTGGAACATCGTGAGCAGTTCCTGCAGACCGAGGAAGTACCACGGGGCCTTCGACGGGTTGGGCGTCTGGTTGGGGTTGGCCAACTGCAGCAGCGGAGCGTTCACGAAGATGGAGAAGAAGAACAAGAACGCGGTGCACGCGAGTGCGGCCACGAACTCGACGGCCAACAGGTGCGGCCAGGTGTGGACCTTGTCGACCGGTGTGGCCTTCACGTCCTGAATCGATCCGGACTTGACCACGGTGAGCAGACGCTGGGTGTGACCGCCGGGTCCGGCGCCCACCGGAACGCCACCGCTGACGGGTGCAGCCGCAACCACGGCAGCAGCCTTCTCGGCCACGGCCACGGCACCACCGGCACCCTTGTCCTTGGCGGCACGACTGCGCTCGAGCAAGTGCTCGGGGATACGCGAGTCACCGCCATCCGACGACGACGCCGCGGCGCCACCTTCGGATGCCGCCTTTTCACGAGCCGCTTGCGCTCGCTTCAGGAGGTGTTCGGGAATCTCAGTCATGTCGATGAATCCTTTCGGCGCCCGATCACAGCGGCCCGGAGATGCCGCCGTCCTTGCGGACACGCCAGAAGTGGATGGCCATGAAGATCACGATGACGAACGGCAACATCAGCACGTGCAGCACGTACCAACGCAGCAGAGTTTCGGAGCCGATTTCGACACCGCCGAGCAAGACGAATCTCACCTGCGATCCGAACACCGGTGTGTAACCCATCATGTTCGTACCCACGGCAACGGCCCACATGGCCAACTGGTCCCACGGGAGCAGGTAGCCGGTGAACGAGAGCAACAAGGTGAGCGTCAACAACACGACGCCGATCACCCAGTTGAACTCGCGCGGGGGCTTGTACGCGCCGTGGTAGAAGACGCGCGCCATGTGCAAGAACACGGTGAGCACCATGAGGTGAGCACCCCAACGATGCATGTTTCTCACCAAGAGACCGAATGCGACCGAGGTCTGCAGACTCTTGATGTCGTTCCAGGCCGCCGTCGCTTCGGGACGGTAGAAGAACATCAGGAAGATGCCGGTGACGGTGAGGAGAATGAAGAGGAAGAAGGAGAGTCCGCCGAGGCAGAGCGTGTAGCTCACCTTCACCGCGTGACGCTTCACCTTCACCGGGTGCAAGTGGTAGAGCACCGAGTTCATGATCACGTACGAACGGTTACGTGGCGAGTCGGTGTAACCCTTGCGGAAGATCGAGCCGGGGCGGAAGATCGAGTTCCACGCCTGGCTGCCTTGCATCTGTTCACCGATCTTCGAGACGCGGTCCTTCAGCGTCGGTGTGGGTTGGTCGTCAATCGTCTTTGCCATGAGGGGTGCTCCTAGAAACGCATTCCGTAGGCGTAGCCATGGTTGTTGGTACGTGTGTGAGAGTCGCCGGTGGCGGCGGGTGCGCCGACCTTTCCGAGAATGATGACGCCGGTGGGACAGCGGTCCACACACAGCGCACAACGCGTGCAGACGTCGTCGTCGATAATGAACATCACGTTGTCGCGCGGGTCGAGACCCGGCTGTTCGGTGCCGATCGATTCGGCAACCGCACCCGGGTCGACCATGTGGATGCACTTCCACGGGCAAATGTCGACGCAGCCCTCGCACATGATGCACTCGGATTGATCGATGTGAATGAACTGCTTGGGTTTGACGGCCTTGGTGAGGTAGTCGGCGTCGACTTCAACCAACTGGTACTCGGTCGACCAATCAGGCATGGGTGGGTTTGCGTCTGTCTTTGCCATGTGAAGTCTCCTTTCCCTTTTCTTGGTGGTGTGCTCGGTGTCTTCGTGCGAAGAACGTTCGGATCAGGTTTTGCGGACCAGCGGACGGCCGTAGGTGGATGTTTCGATTTCCTTTGCCTGCACCTGACCGCGCTTCTGCCACCACACCGCGAGGTACATGAAAAGACCGATGTAGACGGCATGGATGACAACGACGATGATGTCGCGCAGCGCCTCGTAGGACACTTCGAATGGAAAGCTTCCGCCACTCGACTTGGCGCGGAGAATTCCGCCGGGCCCGAGCAATGGCTTGTCCTTGCGCCAGCCGAGGTTCTTGTCGGCGTGGTCGATCCACTGGTGCGGAACAACTCCGAAGGCGAGGAAGAGCACGGCGAAGATGAAGGTCGAGCCGATCATCGCCTCGCCCCACGACACCGGAGCGCCCGGCTTGCGGCGCTTCCCGTACGGAATGACGACAAGGGCAAGCGCAGTGGTGAAGACGAACGAAAAAACGAACGCCTGGTTCACTCCCGGCCACTTGAGTACGTCGATTGCCAGCATTGCGCCGAAGATCCTTTCCGGGCCCTCTTCCGAGGGGACTCAGAAGCCCTGAAACTTCAGAGTGAACACTAGTCAGCACCCATCGGCCCCCCACTATTTCAGTGACTTTCTCTTTTGCACGTGCGCCATGTGACAGTTGCGTTTGATTCCATGTTCCTGTGCGCGGGGGATTATGGTGAGAGACCGTGACCGAAATCCCCGAGCACCTTCTCAAGCGTTCCCGTGATCGGCGCGCTGGCGGCTCGGGAGATGCAGCCCCGGCGGCTTCGGGCGACTCAACCCCCGCAGTTCCCACGGCAGCGACTCCCGCAAAGTCCGCCCCCAAAACCGAACCCGCTCCCAAGGTGGCCAAGCCCGACTCTCCCGTCGTGGCCGCCGCTCGGGCCCGTCGCAAGATCCCGTTCTGGGCCATGGCGACACTGAGCCTGCTGCCCGTCTGGGGTTTTTTGTACTATTTGGCTATTAAACCGTCCGAAAAGGTCGTTGAGGGCCCGATTGCAAAGGGAATCGAGGTCTGGGGCGGCTGCGCAGGATGCCACGGCGGCGCCGGTCAGGGCGGCGCGGGTCGCATCCTCTATCAGGGCGAGGTCTTGAAGACCTTCCCTCACATCGAGGACATGCTGAATTTTGTTTATACGGGAAGCCAGGCCTACGCGTCGGCCGGAATCAAGGTGTACGGAGACCCCGACCGCGAGGGCGGCGCCCATGCGCCTCTCTCCTACAACGGGAACCCCATGCCCCAGCAGGGTGAGAAGTACGGCGGCGGCCTGACCGAGTACGAAATCCTCGGCGTTGTCTGCCACATTCGCTACGACCTCGCCGGCGCAGACCCGAAGGACGAGAAGTGGGCCGCGGAGTACGAGCACTGGTGCTCGCCCGAGTCCGAGATCTTCGCAGCACTCGAAGGTGGGGCGACCTCGTTCGACAAGATCGCCGATGACTTCAAGGCGATGATGCCTCCGCCGAACGCGGTCGGCGTCGATCCGCGCGAGACCACCGCCAAGTAACAACGAAACACGATGCCGGCTTCGGCGTCAGTCCGCGGTGCAGGTCACGGTGTCGATCTCATCGGTCGAGAGGTTCAGTGAGACCTCCATGTCCGAGCCGAATCGTTCGATGAATTCGCGAAGCGACGTCGTTGCCGAGTCGCACACGCGTTTCGTCGGCGTGGCGAGTGGAACAACCCACCCGTTTGCCAGCACCGCATCGTCACCGTCGTTCAGCATGTCGACGACGGGTGGAAGCGCAAGTCGCGCGAGAGGTTCATCGCCCGTCGCGGGAGTGAGCGCAAACCACACCGGCGCATCGCCCAACATTTCGGCAAGCAGCACACAGGCGTTGGGCATCGCATAGTCGGTGCATGAAATCTCACCGAGCGTGGCTTCGGCGATGTAGAGGGTTCGTCCGTCGTCCATCGCGAGACGCGCGGTGCCGGTCGTCATGCCGTCCTTCGCAGCCCAATTGGGATCGGCCTGAACGGTGACCACCGACGCCGTGTACGAGACGAAGTGCGGACGACTGATCACGGTCGAGTCACCGCTACCTCGTATGGCAACGAACCACCAGCACAGCGCCGCGACGAGTGGAAGACACATCGCGAGAAGGAAGCGCCGGGAGAGGATCTGGCGCACGGCTCACTTCCCCGCGCGGGATGCTGCCCTGTGCACGCG
>VERK01000136.1 GCA_018882725.1 Actinomycetota bacterium
AACTCGCGGGTCGCGATCGAACTCAGTCCGGCGATCCCCGCGATGACGACCGCAGCCATGGCCAGTCCGAGGGGCACGACGCGCATCACGATCGGTCGCCCGCCTCGTCCGAGGGCTCGGCGGTGGGCCAGGGCCCGTCCCATTTCCTGTTCGAGCGGCAGGAAGAAGCCCGGGGCCAGAACGAAGGTGGCGAACCACAGCGCGACGATCGGCTTGAAGTCGTCCTTGCCCAGAGCCTCTTGGCCCACCTTGAAGAAGGCGTAACTCGACAAACCGGCCACGAGTAGACCGATTCCGACGGCGAAGGTGCCCTCCGGAAGCGGTGCGCGGGAGTCTGGTTCAGTCGTCGCCAAGGCTGATCACGCTACCCACCGCAGCCGATCCGTCGAGCGATCACCCCAGCGTGATGGGTCTTTGTTGATGCGCGGCGTGGGTCGGCGCCACGGTCGAGCGCCCCGGTCGACGCGACCGCAACGAGTAGCCTTCGCCCATCGTGGAGTCGCGGTCCAACCCCTCTGGCGCCCCCGGTGTCGTCGCCACGGTCGTCGTCCACCCTCCGCAGCCTCACCTCGCTGACGTCGCGGCTGCGCTGGCCGCCCAGGACTACCCCAACCTGCAGGTTCTGGTCCTGGTCGCCTCCACACCTGGTCCGTCGGTCGACGACGTCGCCGACGTCGTTCACCAACACCTGCCCACTGCCCACGTCCGGGCCGCGGGGGCCGATCTCGGGTACGGGCCCACCGCCAACCAGGTGCTGAGCCTTGTCGAGGGTGACAGCGGATTCTTCCTCCTGATGCACGATGACGTGGCGTTGATGCCCGACGCGGTGTCGCGTCTGGTCGAGGAGATCTTTCGGTCGAACGCAGCCATGGTCGGCCCGAAGATCGTCGACTGGGACGATTCGCGAATTCTGCAGTCGGTGGGCTTCGCGGTCGACCGCTTCGGCGAGCTCGACGACGAACTCGAACCGCGCGAACTCGATCAAGAACAACATGACGCGATTCGCGACGTGTTCGCACTCTCGTCGGCCTGTCTGCTCGTTCGCGCCGACGTCTTTCGGCAACTGAAGGGGTTCGACCCGTCGATCCAGTTCCACGGCGAGGGACTCGACCTGTGTTGGCGGGCGCATCTTCTGGGAGGACGAGTCGTCGTCGTTCCCGCAGCCGTCGCCCGCCACCACGGCCGATTCCACGAACGCCGGCCCGATCTCGTCGACGAATTCGAGACCGAACGTCAGCGCGTCATGACCGTGGCGTCGCTCACCGGACGGTCGTGGTTAGTCGTCCCGACACTCGTGCTCGTCAACGTCGCCGCCGCGATCGCGTCGATCGTCCGTGGCCGTGGAGCGGTCGCGCTGGCCCGTTTCGGCTCTCTGGCATCGCTCGTCACGAGTGCGACGTCCATCCGACGTCGTCGTCGCCGTATCGCTCAACTGCGGCTCGTTCCACCGGCCGAAGTTGCCGCGATGCAATCAAGTGGGAGTGTTCGCATCGCGCGATTCACACGACGTCGTTCCTCGGCTCGGCGAGCGCGTCGTCGAGTCAGCAACGAAAGCCGTTCGCCCGTCACCGTGGTCACGTGGTCGTTACTCGTCATCCTCCTCCTTCTCGGTTCTCGCCAACTCTGGACCGCGGGTGTTCGACCGATTGGCGAACTGCTCCCTCTGCCCGAGTCGCCGGTCGACACGTTGCGCTCGTACGCGAGCGGGTGGTGGGACCGAGGCTTGGGCGGGACGATGGCTCAGCCCAGTGGTTTGTTCGCGGTCGGCCTGGCCGGATTGGTCGCCTTCGCCCAGATGGCGTGGCTCGGGACCGTCGCTGTGGTGGGGGCGGTGCTCATCGGTTGGTTGGGTGTCGCTCGGTTGGTCGCGATCAGTGCCGATCCTCGTGCCCGGGCGGCTGGATTGGTGGTTTACGCGGCGGTGCCGTTGCCCTACGCCGCGGTCGCGTCAGGAAGATCGTCGGTTCTCGTCGCGTATGCGCTCGTTCCGTGGGCTCTGCATTTCGCCCGACGCTTGTCGGGGCTCGGCAGTTCGATCGTCGGCGATCCGGTTCTGCGCCGCAACGACGTGATCGAACATCCGTCGGGAGCGATGCGGGTGTCGCTCATCGCGCGGCTCACTTTGCTCGTCGCCATCGCGTTCGCCTTCAGTCCGGCAGCGTCGCTCGTCATCGTGTTCGCACTGCTCGTGGTCGCGCTCGGGGGAGTTGTCGGCGGTGGCGATCTGCGGTCTTCCGGCTTGATGGCCGCGGCGGTGGTCGTGAGTGCCGTGGGAGCACTGCTTCTCAACGTTCCGTGGTCGCTCCATTACGTGAGTGGCGACGGGTGGTCGCGCTTGGTCGGCTTGGCCGGTGGTGGCTCGGTCCGACTCGACGTCTGGGAGATCCTGCGATTCGGAGTGGGTCCATCAGCCCTGGGCGGCCTCATCATCGGTACGTACGTTCCTCTCGTCGTGGTGGCGTTCGTGGCGCGCCGCTGGCGTTACGTGTGGGCGATTCGTGCCGTCTTGTTGGCGGCGGTGTTCCTCGCTCTGGCCAGTGCGGCCAGCCAATCGAGCGGCCCCGTCGACCTGCCCGAGGTCGGAGTGCTCCTCGTTCCGGTGGCTGTCTCCCTCGCCCTCGGAGCGACGCTGCTCGTGGCCTCGTTTTCGGTCGATGTACGCGGCGGTCGCTTCGGATTGCGGCAACCCATCACGTTGCTCGGCCTGGTGGCCATCTCGTCGGCCGTGTTACCCGTCGTGAGTGTGGCCGTGGATGGTTCATGGGATCAGCCGTCGGCCTCCGTCGTCGAACAACTCGACGAACTGCTCGCCGAGCCGTCCCGTGCCGGTGACTATCGCGTCCTCGTGATCGGAGATCCCGATCTGGTGCCCGGTGCCGAGATCTCCTATTCCGATGGTGTCGCGTACTCGGTCACGAGCAACGGCTCGTTCGACATCGGATCCACGTGGTACTCGCCGTCATCGCTCGAAGAGCGAACCATCGGTGATGTTCTCGACGCGTTGTCGCGGCGAACGACCACGCGCGTCGGTCGCCTCATGGCACCTCTTGGAATTCGGTACGTAGTGATTCCGAAGTTCGATCGTGTCCGATCGACCGCTGATGCGCCATTGCCGGTTGCCGACGGGCTCGTCTCGTCGTTCGCCGAACAACTCGACTTCACAGCGGTGTACAGCCCGTCGAGTCTGACCGTGTTCGAGAACACTCAGTGGATTCCGCTGACCGCCGTACTCGGGGTCGAGGCGGTGGCGAATAGTGCCGAAGGCGGCGCGGGCTCACTCGTTCGTTCCGACGTCGGGGGCGCTCAACCGATCCTCGAGGGCACGGCGGCGTGGCGTGAACGCGCGCAGCCGATCTCCGGAGGTGTCGTCCACTTGGGAGTTCCGTTCGACGACCGATGGACACTTCGTGTCGACGGACAGTCGGTGGAGGGTCGTGGCTCCTTCGGTTCAGTCATGTCGTTCGATGCGTCAGCCGGCGGCACGGTCTCTCTCGACTACTCGACGCCCATCACCCGTTACCTATGGATCGCGATCCACATCGGCCTCTGGATCGTGGTGATCGCAGGAGTTCTTCGACCGGTACGTCGCCGTCGTGGTCGTCCCGAGTATGTCGAGTCGCCTGTCATTTCGTTGTCGGCAGTGGAGAGTGCGTCATGAGCAAACGCTTCGTCGCACTCGCGTTGGTGGTGCTCTCCGTCTTCGTCGTGGCCAGCACATCGGCCGGTGGCAACGAACGCATGACCGCGATTTTCGCCGAGTCGTCTCGACCGGGCACGCCGCGGATGGCGGTGGGTGACGACGTCGTGAGCGTCACGTGGTTCTGCGGCGGGACCGCTGCTCTCGGAGCGGCCGACAACGGCGAGTACGGCGGCGACGTGATCGCCACCAATCCCAGCGAGACGTCGGCGACCGGTACGGTCACCATCCTCACGATCGATCGCGATCCGGTGGTGGTTCCCTTCTCCGTCGAGCCCCGCTCCCAGACGACCGTCGATCTCGACCAGGTCGTGACCGCCAACTATGTGAGTGCCGTCGTCGAAGTCGATCGGGTCGACGTGACCGTCGAGCAGCGATCACTCCATCCGGCCGGCGACGTGTTGTCGCCCTGCGCCAATACCACGGCGGCCGAGTGGTACGTGGCCGATGGCTTCACGGCATCCGATTCCGACCTCCGGTTGCTGATGTCGAACCCGTATCTCTCGCCGGCCATCGTCGACATCACGATTTCGACCGCGCAGGGTCCGCGCTCGCCGAGTGAGTTGCAGGGCTATGTGATTCCGCCGCGGTCGTTGCGAGTTCTCAATCTCGAAGAGGCCGGGTTCCGCGACGAGCCGGTCGTGGCGGCCAGTGTCGTGGCAAGCAGCGGGCGGATCGTCGTCGCCAAGGATCAGCACTTCCTCGGTAGTGGCCGTCTCGGTCACGTGACGTCACTCGGCGCGCCGGCTCTCGGCGATGAGTGGTGGTTCGCCGACGGAGAGAAGGGTGAAGGAGTCATCGAACGTCTGGTGATCTTCAATCCCACCGACGCCGATGTCGAGGCCGACGTGATCGTTCTCGGTCTCGACGAATCAGCTGGCGTGATCGAGCCGACCACGCTCACGGTGCCATCGCGCGAAGTGGTGGTGTTCGACACGTCGGCCATCGCCGGATTACCCGACGGGCGCCACGGTCTTCTCGTGTCCACGTTGTCCGAACCGGCGTTGGTGGTGGAGCGGGTTCTCACACGACCCACCGGTGAGTCGGTTTCCACGTCGGTTCTGCTCGGCGCCGAAGGCAACGCTTTGTCGACCCGTTGGCTGGCCTCGGTCACCCCGACTGTTGCTCTGGAGGGAGCGCTCGTCGTTCTCAACGTGTCACCCAACGACGCGAGTGTCGATGTGCTGTCGGTGGGTCCGGGCGGTGAGGATCCGATCCCTCAACTGTCCGACATCACGATCGCGGCCAATGGTTGGCGATCGATCGATCTCGTGGATGCCGTGAGCCTCGGCCGCCCGATCGTGGTTCGCTCCGATCAACCCATCCTGGTCGAGCGTCGAATCGAACGGAATCAGCGCGGTTCGGGAACCTCGGCTGCCCTCGCATTCCCGGATCCCTCGTGACGAGCCTCTTCATCGCCCTCGGAATCGTGGTCGTGGTGGGTGCCGCGGCACTGGTTCTCCGCCGTCGCCACGTGGTTGATGCGCCCACCCAGAAGGAGTGGACCGTGCCCACTCAGATCGATCCGGCCGACCTGGCCGGCGAGGGGGAGAGCCGATTGCACACGTGGTCGATCGCGGTGTTCACGTCGGCGAGTTGCCACGTGTGTGCCGATGTCGTCGGCAAGGCCCGCGTCCTCCAGAGCTCACAGGTGAACGTTCGCGAGTTCGAGTACGGCGCTCATCGCGCGCTGCACGACAAGTACCGCATCGATGCGGTTCCGACGCTCGTAGTGGTCGATTCCGAGGGCGTGGTGCGTCGCCATTTCCTCGGACCGGTGACAGCAACCGATCTGTGGGCCGCCGTCGCGCAAACACGCGACCCGGCAACCGGGTCGGATGGCAATACGGCTGGCGAGTGCTCTAGTCGGTGAGTGACGGCGTCTGCGGCGCCGACGAGTCGAGACCACGCTGCACGAGTTTGGCGACTTCGGCGCCGTCGATCGTTTCGTGCTCGAGAAGCGCTTCGGCCACGAGGTCGAGGCCCGTGCGGTGTTTGGCGAGGAGTTCCATCGCCCTGGTCTCCTGGCTGCGCAGGATGCGGTTGATCTCCTCGTCGAGAACCCGAGCGGTGTCGTCGGAGTATTCACGACCGCTCGACATGAGGTCTTCACCGAGGAATACCTGCTGTTGGCCAGCCCAGGCCATCGGGCCGACCTTGTCGCTCATGCCCCACTCGCGCACCATGCGCCGAGCCAGACCCGTGACGACTTCGAGGTCGTTGGCCGCACCGGTGGTCTGCTGGTTGAACACGAGTTCTTCGGCGGCACGACCGCCCAGAGCCATGCAGATCCGATCGAGTATGTACTCACGCGAGTAGCTGTGGCGCTCTTCCGGCAACGTCTGAGTGACGCCGAGCGCCATGCCGCGCGGAAGGATCGTTACCTTGTGCAGCGGGTCACCGTTCGGAAGAACAGCGGCGAGAACCGCGTGGCCACCTTCGTGATACGCGGTGGTGCGCTTCTC
>VERK01000334.1 GCA_018882725.1 Actinomycetota bacterium
CCCACGTGAACCTTCTTCTGTTCGGCCGCACCGTCGATACCCCACACGTACGGGTCGCGCTCCGCGTACCACTCAGGTGAACCCCCACCGCACGAGATGCAGAGGATTTCGCGGGCCGCCAACTCGTCACCGAAGGCGTTGGTGAGCGCCGGGCCGCCGATCACTGCAAACGGCTTGAATTCGTCGGCGATGCGCTGGGCATCGGCGCGAGCCGTCACTTCGTCGGTGGCGATACCAGTGCTCTCGTACTTCACGTAGTTGATCTTGCGTCCGTAGAACTCGTAGTACGTCTGGAAGTACTCGATGAAGTCGCGAATGACTTCCTCTTCCTGTGCGTTGGTGTCGTCCGCCTTGATGGCATCGGTGATGTAGTTGATCACCGGGTCGCCGTCCGGACCCATGTAGTGGACGATCGTGATCTCGTCGGCCGTGACGCCGACGTCGGTGGCGCCACCGTTGTCGCCGGTGAACGGAGCCATACAGAACGGGGCGAAGTAGTCGATCACGGCGATGCGACCGACCGATGTGTCGCAGCGGGCGCCCCAGTCGATGTCGGCCTCGACGCCGAGTTCTTGAGCCTGCGGATACGAGAGCGGATACGTCCATCCGCCGTCGGTGGGTGCCTCCGACCCCGCTGGCGCTTCGGTCGCGGCCGGAGCCGCGGTGGTGTCGGTGGATTCGCCGTCATCGCTACCACCGCCGGCCAATGCCACGATCGCCACGACGATCACGGCCACCACGGCGATACCGATGAGCGGACCCCACTTCTTGAGCGAACGCGACCCCCCGGCCGCCCCACTGCTGGCTGGTTGCATGGTTATCCCCCTTGCCCGGATCGGGCGATCGCGGCACTCGACGTGCCGAGGTATGACTCGACGACCAACGGGTGCACGAGGACCTCGGACGGCGGGCCACTGATGACCACTCGTCCTTGATCCATGGCGACCAGTCGATCGGCGACTGATGAGATGAACGGAATGTCGTGTTCGACGATGAGAAGGGCGGCCCCCATTTCGTCGCGGAGGCGGCGCACGACCGGAGCCAACGCTTCCACTTCACGTTGCGCGAGCCCCGAGGTGGGTTCGTCGAGAAGAATCACGGTGGGTCGGTGGGCCACCAGGCAAGCGAGGTCGACGATGCGTCGGGTACCAGTGGACAACTCACGGATGGCCTTGCGTTGGAAGTCGCCCAGGCCGAGCACTTCGACCAATTCGTCGACGCGCTTTCGCACCGCGTCTTCCGACTCGAACACCGGAGGTAGGTAGAGCGCGGCCGCCAGCGCACTGCGCATTCCCACCCAGCGTTCGAGTGCCACCGACAACGTTTCGCGCACGGTGAGTTCGGGGAACAGTCGCGCGTCCTGGAACGAGCGGCCGAGGCCGGCGTTGGCCCGACCGTTGGGTGACGCACTCGTGACATCGCGTCCTCCGACTTCGATCGTTCCATCGA
>VERK01000335.1 GCA_018882725.1 Actinomycetota bacterium
GAAGAGATAGTCGGTCATGTTCTGACTCTCACTTCACCGTTGCCCGACAGCGGCCATTGCCGATCAGGGCAAGTACTGCTTGCTGTCGACGAGGTAGAACGGCTCTTCCAGCGGCGCCACCACGCCGTCTCCGGCGTAGTAGGACCAGGGCGAGATGAACGCGCAGACCGAACTGTAGGCCGCAACTGCCCCGCACTCGACGGGTGTCTCGCCACCGAAGATGAAGAGTCCCTTCGTGGTCTTCAGGAAGTCGAACAGGTTCGGACCGGTCATTTCGGTTCCGGCCGCCACCATTTGATTCGCGTAGTCGCGCAGCGACATGACGAGCACGTAGCCGAGGCCGCCCAAGCCGAGTCCATTCGACTTCACTTCGTCCTCGGCCACACCGATGACCGGCGCGAGAACCCGGCGAAGTTCGGCGCGCTCGGGGGTGTCACGATCCTGAGCGACGCCTTGGAAGTACCAGTTCGAAGCCTCGTCGCCGACCACGCTGATCACGTCCTCGTCGGAGCAGATGCCAGTGGTGAGCACCGGGATGTCGAGACCAAGAGTGGCGTAGCCGCGCATCGTTCCGATGCAACCGGCGTCGGAGTAGAGCGAGATCAACAGATCGGGGTTGTCCTTCGATGCTTCACGCATCAAGCCTTGGTAACCGGCGTCGGTTTCGTTGTCGCCGCCCTTCACCGTCTTGAAGGTGATGCCAGCCTTGGTGAGCGCAGCCTCGAGGCCCGCCGCCACCTGGTTGGCACCCGCATTGTCGGCGCTCACGATGCCCACCGACGCGGCGTTGAACTTCTCCTTGGCCACGGTCGCCATCTGACCCACCGACGTCGCGGTTCCACCCGACAGGTAGAGCGCGTTGGCGGTGTAGTCACCCGGGAGAATCGGCAGGATGCCGATCACCGGAACACCAGCCGCTTCGTACGTCTTGTAATCGGGGAACAAGTCGAGGCCCACGAGCACGAGCTCGACACCCTTGCCCACGAGTTCCTGGGCACAGGCCTGCGACGTCTCGGGCGAACCCTTGGCGACGCACGACTCGAACTTGACGGGTCGATTGCCGAATCCGCCCGATGTGTTGAGGTACTCGAACGCGGCTTCGGCGAAACGGCGCATGTCGGGGAAGTCGAGACCCGGCGTACCTTCCGTGTTTACCATGCCCACGATCATTTCGGGGCCGGTCGGCGGGCCAGCCACATCGGACGGTGCCGACGAATCAGCCGGTGCTGGTTCGGACGGAGCCGCGGAATCGGCCGGTGCCGGTGCTTCGGAGGCGGCCGGTTCGGAACCGCCACCGTCGTCGTCACCACCGCATGCGGCGATGAGCAAGCTGCCCGCCATGAGCGCGGCAACGAGTCGCGACCCCCGCGAGCCCACTGTCGTGGATCTCTTCATGTTTCCCCCTCGGTTGTGAGCCGCGTGCGCGGCTGGATTCAGTTGGCCACGG
>VERK01000137.1 GCA_018882725.1 Actinomycetota bacterium
GCCAACGTGACAAGGCGGCCCCGCCGATTCCCATGCGGTCACGCAGTTCGGGCAGCAACTTGAATCCGTCGTTGTCGACCGCGGCACGCCACAGCGTGAGCGACGGAAGAGTGACGAGCGCACGTCTCGTGGGTTCGTACGACATACCGAGGGCAGTCTTGGCTCCCCACATCGGAGGCCGTTCGTCGGATCGCAACACCACTTGATCCCAGGCCACCAGATGTCCGCGCTCGCTCCATGGTGTGACCCGCCGCGACGTCCAGCGGAACGTGAGCAGCGCTTCACCGCGGCACGAATCGAGAACTTCGCGCGAAACGGGGTGATCGACGATCACCGACTGGCCCGGGCCCACTTCGGGATTCCACGTTCCCTTCGCAACAACGCGAGCCGAATCGCGCAATGTCCATTCACCGCTCATCCATTCGAGGCCACGGAACGATTGCCGATTGGTGACACGAACCTTCCAGCCCGCCGCCACCACCGAGACCGGTCGATGCACCCAGGCCACTTCCTGCATGGCGGGATGAGGACGGCCTTCCGGAGACACCAAACCGTCGGCCACGAAGTTGCCGTCATTCGGTCGATCTCCGAACTGGCCGCCATAAGCGAAACGCTCGCCACGCGCCGTGCGCTGCCGCAGGCCATGGTCCTTCCATTCCCAGATGAATCCACCTTGAAGAATGCGATGCTCGTCGATCAAACGCCAGTAGTCGGCCAATCCGCCATTGGAGTTGCCCATCGCGTGGCTGTACTCGCACATCACGAGTGGACGGGTGCCGAGATTTTGGGTGGCGTACAACTCGATGGCCGCCGGTGGCGAATACATCGGGCACACCACATCGGTGACGTTGCGACCACCGTCGGTCCATCCGGCGTGGAACACCGCTCCTTCGTAGTGCAGCAGGCGTGTGGGGTCGAGACGGCGAACGAGAGCCGCACTCGCATCGTGGTGTTCACCGTACCCGGACTCGTTGCCGAGGCTCCACATGATGATGCAGGCATGATTACGGTCGCGTTCGACCATGCGGCCAACTCGTTCGAGCCAGGTCGAACGGTACGACGCGTCATGACACAGTGATGTGTTGAACGCATGGCTCTCGACATTCGCCTCATCCACCACGTACAGGCCGAGCTCGTCACACAGGTCGTAGAAGCGGTGATCGTTCGGATAGTGCGATGTGCGCACAGCGTTGATGTTGTGCCGCTTCATCGTGAGCAAATCGGCGCGCATTCCCTCGACCGTGACCGCCTTGCCACGATCCGGATCGTGGTCGTGACGATTCACGCCCATCACCGTGATCGGGGAACCGTTGACCGACAACAGGCCGTCGACGATCCCGACCCTCCTGAATCCGACGATCTGACCGAGGGCTTCCACGACTTCGCCGTCGGGAGACTTCAATTCGACGATTACGCGATAGCGCTCTGGCGTCTCGGCCGACCACGGTCGGACCCCGCGAATCTCTGCGTTAACAGTGGCGTGGTGTCCGGTGAACACGTACGGAACACGATGAGACGCGGCCACCCGCGCCTCGAGAACCTTGCCCTTACGAACGCCATCGAGCGTCTCGACCCACGTGCGAATCGACCAACCCTTGTCGAGATCGACGGCACCGGGCTCGATGAGCGCATCGACACTGATCGAGCCTTTCTCGCCGTCCCAGTCGGCGACGGTCTGGAGGCGGGCGACATGGACCACGGGGCGTGCTTCGACGAACACCTCGCGGTGCAGACCGGCCATCCACCACTGATCTTGATCTTCCACGTACGACTGCGCGCTGTAACGAATCACGACGATCGCAACGTCGTTGCGTCCGGAAGTAACGAGGCCGGAGACGTCGTATTCACTCGGAAGTCGACTGTCGGTTCCGTAACCAGCGAACTCGCCGTTCACGTAAACCGCGTGCACGCTCTCGGCCCCACCAACGTGCAACACGATCCGACGACGACGCCAGTTGGCCGGAACCGTGAACGAGCGGCGGTACACCCCCGTGGTCAGGCGATCGGGAAGATGCGGCGGACGTAGCGGCCACGGCATGTCGACGTTCGTGTAGTGCGGCAAGTCGTCGAAGTCCTGCATCGTCCAATTGCCCGGTACGGCCACGCGCCGCCAGCCACTACCGGCACCCGACACGGCCGATGCCGGAACCGCATCGGGATGCTTCCAGAGTTTGAGATCCCACGTTCCGTCGAGGCTCCGCCACCACGGACTCGACTCACGCCCGAGTCGAACCGCTTCGGCATCGGGAAACGTGGTGAGGCTGGGCCGCTGCGGCAAGCGCTGCAGAGCGACGACGCCGGGATCAGTCCATGGTTTGAGGGCGCCGATCACCGGAAGCACTCGCACAGAGTGCCACAGCCCGTCTACGCCTGCGAATGAACCCAGACCATGGTGCCCCGAGGCACCAGTCCGGACGACCACACGAAGTCCATGGCCGGGGTCGACAGACGAACACAGCCGTGCGAAGCGGGATACGGCGGAATCTTGTACGCACCGTGCAGAGCGATACCGCCGTTGAAGTACTTGGGCCGATAGATCTCGCCCAGGTCACCCTCCCGCCAGCCCTTCGTGTATTCCCGATTGACCTGGAAGATTCCGTCGGGGGTCTGCGAATCGCCGCGGACCCACTTGCCCCACTCGTTCTTGTCTCGTGACACGTACGGCACGCCGCTCCCGGTGGAGATGTTGAACGTCCAGACAGCAACCCCGTCCTGCACCAAGAACATCAGCTGCCGGTTCTTGTCGACCTCCACGAGAGTTCCCGATGTCGACAAACCGTGCGCGCGGGTCGTGGCGTTGTTCAGGGCATCGGCCGTCGCAACATCCACCGACTCGGTGGGCTCGAGGCCGTTGTACTTCTGGAAGGCCTGCAGGGCCTGACGGGTGGTGACTCCGAAATCACCGTTGACCGCCTGGAGCCAGAAGCCGAGATCGAGAAGACGTTGCTGAACCGCCGCGGCACCGGCCCCCGACTGGCGCCCGATGGGTTCGATCAACTCGGCCGGGGCCGCCACCGGAACGGTGACCACCTGCGGAGGAGGAACGGTGGTGGATGAAACGACGGGAGCGACGATCGAGGGCGACGGGGTGGTGGTCGGCTGCTCCACGAGCGGTGGCAAGTCGATGGTGGCGGCCGGTCGCGTGGCCGCTTCCACAGCGGTACCCGTCGCAGTCGAACACGACGAAGCGATCAACGGTGTGGCCAAAGACAAAGGAAGTGTGAGCCAACCAATCGATCGAGTCACCGCCATGCTTCGCACGATGACGACGAAAGTAGTGAGACGCGCCGCTCAGTTGGCGGATACCCGTGTCACTTAGGACGCAGTCAGTTGTACTGCGCGGGCAACTCGAACCAGATCGTGAGCGCGTACTTCACTCCCGATCGAAGCGGAAGCGTCTGATGCGGGTGCGTCACGAGTGACGGCCACACGAGGAGAGACCCGATCGGCAGATCGCGATTACTGAACTGCTGGCGTGGGAAGTCGAGTTCGGCACCTTCGTAGCCGTCGTTCAACTTCACCGAGGCCGACACTTGGGCCACGTCGTGATGGATGCGTAGTTCGGTCTGGGAGTCGCTCGAGTATTTGATGACGAAGACGTCGCGAAGCCCGTGGTAGTCGATGAGCGGCCATTCACGCCGCAGGACCGGCCAGATCCGGTATCCGAGATCGTTCTGCACCGCCTCGAACAGCGCCGGACTGATGGCAGCCAGGCTCACCTCGTGGCCGGGAACCGGATCGTCGGGTTGCGGACTGAACCCGCCCACCGCTTCGGCGGCGCGAATCACGGCCGAGCACATCGCCGGTGTCCAGAACGGCAGGACCAACAACTCGGGTCCGACGATCCGCAGGTCGTCGGTCGGGTCGATCGCGTCGTCGTACGCGAGGACACGCTGCAGGTCGTCGAGGCTCATCACCCTCGAGTCTGCCAGCGCGCCGGGATGGTCCACGGGCTCTTGTCGATCTGCGACCAGTCGAATCGTCGAGCCACGTCACCCAGCGGACCAGTCGGCAGACCGAGGCTCGTCAACAATTCGTCGCGCACGGCCTCGGCGGACTCGCCGAGCGCGGCGAGGTCGGACAGAGTCACCGCACCGTGTCTCTTGGCCAGCCGTTCGCCGTCGGCACCGAGCACGAGTGGCACGTGCGCGTACTCAGGAGTGGGGTGACCGAGAAGACGCTGCAGATGGATTTGACGTGGGGTCGACGACAGCAGATCGTCGCCACGCACCACGTGCGTGACCTCTTGCCACGCGTCGTCCACCACCACGGCCAGGTTGTACGCGGGCACACCGTCGTTGCGTCGGAGCACCACGTCGTCGACCGTTCCGCGATACGCGCCACGAATCGCGTCGATCAACTCGTACGACTCACCGTCGGTTCGCAGTCGGATGGCCGGCGACCGCCCGGCACGTTCACGTTCACGCCTCTCGTCGGCGCTCAGATCGCGGCACGTGCCCGGGTACGCACCGTCCGGGAATGCGCCGTGGGGAGCGCTGGCCGCCTCGCGAATCTCACGACGCGAGCAGAAGCATTCGTAGGTGAGGCCGCGGGCGTTCAAGTCGGCGATGACCTCGTCGTACACCGCGAATCGTTCGCTTTGACGAACCACCGACGGATCGAACTCGATACCCAGGCCCCGTAGGTCGCGAATCTGCGACTGCTCGTGATCGAACGTGCTGTTCGCGCGATCGAGATCCTCGATACGAACCACAAAATCGCCCCCGGCGGCCCGAGCTCCGACGTATGCCGCGATGGCAGTTCGCAGGTTGCCCACGTGCAGTACACCGGTCGGCGATGGAGCGAATCGGCCTCGAGTCACGATTCTCATTGTCACCAATCAGTGGGTCGAATCGCACGGATCACCAGGATTCTGGTGAGATGAAGCCGTGACGTCCCGACGGTTCGATGCGAACTGGCGCCAACCCGAACGGCGTGAGTTGGGGCGACGGGCGCGGATGGCCGCGATCCTCGACCGCGATGGCGCCGAGTGCATCTGGTGTCGCCGACCGATCGACGTCGGCCTGGTGGAAGCCACCACCGAACACCTCGTGCCCCGCATCAAAGGTGGTCCGAGCATCATCGAGAACGAAGTCGCCGCCTGTCGCCGATGCAACGGTCAACGTGGGCACGTCACACCGGCCGAGTGGATCGACGAATGCGAACGGCGCGGCTGGGAGCCGAACCGAGCAGCCGTGGTCGCGGCCCTACGACGATTGGAGACCGCGTTCGCCGAGCGCGGGGGGATGAGACGAATCCGCCCTTACGTGGCCTCGCAGTTGCGACGGCTCACGAAACACGAACGCAATACTTAGTGCGTCTTGGCCACGAACGCGTTGACCGCCGACGCGAATTCGGGACCACGATCCTCTTGCAAGAAGTGGCCGCCCCCTTCGATCGTCTGATGTGGCATACCGGCCGCCCCGGGCACGCTCTTGCGGAAGATCCATTCACCGTTGCGCGTGACCGGATCGCTGTCGCCGAACATCGTCACCAACGGCTTGGTCCACGACCGCAACCCTTCCCATGCTTCGCGATTGGGTTTGCTCGACGGGTCGTTCAACGAAGCCGGTACGAGTGACGGCATGATCTTGGGCCCGGCCTTGTACTCCTCGGACGGGAACGGCGCGTCGTACGCGGCCATCACTCCGGGTGCGAGCGGCTTACTGGTGCATCCACCCTGGATGATCGCCGAGGTCGGGAACGGATCGGCCTTCTGGCTGAACTCGCGCCACTTCAGGAATGCTTCGTTCGGCTCGGGATCGCCGGTGGGCAGACCGGTGTTGGCCACCACGATGCGCGCGAATCGCTGCGGTAGAGCCATCGCGACGCGCAGTCCGATCAAGCCACCCCAGTCCTGACACACGAGCGTGAGGTTGTGCAGATTGTTGGCGAGGAGCCACTGACTCATCCAGTCGACGTGACGCTCATAGGTGTGGTCGGTCATCTTCGAGGGCTTGTCGCTGCGTCCGAAGCCGACCAGATCGGGGGCGATCACGCGATGACCGGCCGCCACGAACACTGGGATCATCGTGCGGTACAGATACGCCCAGGTGGGTTCACCGTGCATGCACAAGATCGTTTCGCTCGCATCGCTCGGACCCACGTCGACGTGGTGCACTC
>VERK01000138.1 GCA_018882725.1 Actinomycetota bacterium
ACATGGGGCAGGTGCAGGAGGCGCAGGCGCACGTGCTGGCCGATGCACTCGAAGATGGCCAACGTCGTGGGATCGTTCGTACCGGCATCGACGCAATGTCGTTGGCTTACTGGCTGTCGGGCATCGTGTTCGGCAAGATCCTGCTCGAGATCACGTCACCGTCGGATGATCAGGAGAAGATCTACTCCGACCTGACGGTGCAAGCCGTCGAATCGGTACTGCTGCCCGGACTCTGAGGTTCAGATCTCGATCGAGGTGAGATCGGGCCCGAGCACGATGTTGCCGGTGAAGTGAGCAGCCGCGCGCGAGCGCCAGTCGTCTTCTTGGCCCGCCTGCATCGGCGGTACGTAGTGGGTGAGCACGAGGTTCTTCACGCCCGTGCGTGCCGCAGTCTGCGCGGCCTGCTCCACGGTGGAGTGATAGTCGAGGATGTCGCGGAAGCGAGCGCCGGTGGGCACCATGTCGGCCACGAACTTCACCAAGTCGTCGCGAATGACCGTCTGAACGTAGGCGTCGGCGTTGCGACACATCTCGTCGACACCCGCACACGGAATCGTGTCACCGGCCAGTGCAGCGATCCTGCCGTCGAATTCGAGTCGGAATCCGATGCTCGGCCGGACCGGACGGTGGTCGGTCTCGTGAACCGATACCGCAATGGCGCCGATGGAGAACCGAGCCCCGGGTTCGAGTTCGTGCACCGTGACCGTGAGCGGGCCGTTGGCGCGCAGATCGTCGTGGTGATCGTGTCGATACTGCTGGTCGAGTTCGAGCATCCTCAACATCGCGTCGACCATCGCGCGAGTACCCAATGGCCCGTACACCGTGAGCGGGACATTGACCGGTGACATGACCCAACGCGACGTGACCAGATCGTTGAGATCGGTGATGTGGTCGCTGTGTAGGTGAGTGATGAGCAGTGTGCCGACCATCGGCGGAACCACGCCGGCGGCCATGAGGCGCATGAGCGCACCGCGACCGCAGTCGACCATCACGTTCTGATCGGCGGCCTGGACGAGCGTGCACGGGCCGGCTCGGTTGGGGTCGGGGATAGGGCTGCCTGTGCCGAGCAGAGTGATCTTCACTGGGCTTCGGCCAGTGCTTCGGTGAGGGTGTTCCAGGCGAGAACCGCGCACTTGATGCGCACCGGGAACTTCACCACGCCCTGCAACGCCTCGAGGTCACCCAACTTCACTTCGGGGATGGGTGTGGGGTCCTCGTCGTCGATCGACATCATGCTCTTGAACTTGCGCACGACGGCCTTCACGTCGTCGACCTTCTTGCCCTTGACGGCCTGGCTCATCATCGATGCCGAACTCTGCGAGATACTGCAGCCCTGTCCGCCCACCTTCACGTCGGTGATGGTGTCGCCGTCGATCTGCAAGTACACGGTGATCTCGTCGCCGCACAACGGGTTGTGACCCTGCGCGTGCACGGCCGGGGGCGTGGGCAGTTCGCCGCGGTTACGAGGTGACCGGTAATGGTCGAGGATGATTTCTCGGTAGAGGTCTTCGAGGCCGGGCATGGTGCTCCTTCCGCGCCAGTCTTACAGGCCGAAGATGTCGCTGGCACCGTCGAGGGCGTCGGCCAGCGCATCGGCATCGGATTCGTCGTTGTAGATGTAGAACGAGGCGCGCGCGGTGGCGTTGGCGCCGAGCAAGCGCATGAGCGGCTTGGCGCAGTGGTGACCGGCGCGTACGCACACGTTCTTCTGGTCGAGCACCTGGCTCACGTCGTGCGGGTGGATGTCGCGGAACGCGAAGCTGAGCACAGCACCGCGAACCTCGACATTGCGCGGCCCGTGGATGGTGATGTCGTCGCCGTAGCGATCGGTGAGCGTGCGTAGCGCGTAGTCGGTGAGGTGCATCTCGTGCTGACGCACGTTGGACATTCCGAGACCGGAGAGGTACTCGACCGCGGCGCCGAGGCCCACGGCTTCGACGATCGGCGGTGTGCCAGCCTCGAACTTGGCCGGCAGTTCGGCGCAGGTGAATCCGTCGAGGCGAACGTCGGCGATCATGTTGCCGCCGCCGAGGAACGGGGGCATCGCGTCGAGCAATGCCTCGCGGCCCCACATCACACCGATGCCTGACGGCCCAACCATCTTGTGGCTGCTGAAGGTGACGAAGTCGGCACCCCACGCCTGTACGTCGGTGACGTTGTGCGGAACGTATTGGCACGCATCGACGATGGCGACGGCACCCGCGTCGTGTGCGGCCTTGCACAATGCGGCCACGGGAGTGATGGTTCCGAGCACGTTGCTCATGGCCGTGAACGACAGCACCTTGGCGCCATCGAGCAGCGTCGACAGATTGGTGAGATCGAGTTGGCCATCGGCGGTGAGCGGAATCCAGCGCAGTTCGATGCCGTGCGAAGCGGCGAGCATCTGCCACGGCACGATGTTGGCGTGGTGTTCCATGTGCGTCAGCACCACGGCGTCGCCCCGCTTCAGGTTGGCCCCGCCCCACGAGTGGGCCACGAGGTTGAGCGACTCAGTGGCGTTCTTGGTGAACACCACTTCGTGGGCCTTGGGAGCGTTGATGAACTTCTGCACCTTGGTGCGCGCGCCCTCGTAGGCGTCGGTGGCGGCGGCGGCCAGGCGATACGCGCTGCGGTTGATGGGGGCGTACGCGTGGCGCATGAAGTCGGCCATGGCGTCGATCACCGCGTGGGGCTTCTGCGACGTGTTGGCCGAGTCGAGATAGACGATGGGCTGGCCGTCGATGCGCCCGTTCACGACCGGGAAGTCGGCCTTGACGCGCGCCCAGTCGACGGCCGCGGCGCTCATGACCGGAACGACTCGTATCCGTCGCGTTCGAGACGTTCGGCGATCTCCATCCCGCCGCTCGCAACGATCCGACCGTCCACCATCACGTGCACGTGATCGGGAGCCAACTCGTCGAGCAGACGTTGATAGTGCGTGATGAGCACGACACCCATCTGCGGGCGGTCGACGCGCACCTCGCGAATGCCTTTGGCCACGATGCGTAGTGCGTCGATGTCGAGCCCCGAATCGGTCTCGTCGAGCACCGCCAAGTCGGGTTCGAGAATCGCCATCTGCATGATCTCGTTGCGCTTCTTCTCGCCGCCCGAGAATCCTTCGTTGAGATAGCGATCGACGAACGACGAGTCCATGCCGAGACGCTTCATCCAGTCCATGGTGGCAAGGCGCAACTCGAGCACCGAGAGGTCGATGCCTTTGCGCGCGCTGAGGGCCTGACGCAGGAACTGGATCACCGAAACACCCGCGATCTCTTGCGGATACTGGAAGCCGAGGAAGATGCCGGCCTTGGCGCGCACGTCGGTGGGCCAGTCGGTGATGTCGTCGCCGTGGAGGACGAGGCGACCCTCGGTCACTTCGTATTCGGGGGAGGCCAGCACGCACGACGCGAAGGTGCTCTTGCCGCAGCCGTTGGGGCCCATGATCGCGTGCACCTCGCCGGCATTCACCGTGAGGTTCAGGCCGCGGAGGATCTCGGGTGGGGTGGCGGCGTCGAGGTCGTCGACGGCCGGGCGGGCGTGCAGGTTCTCCACCTGAAAGAGGGGTGCGGAGGGGGAGGTCACGGCCTCGAAGTCTACGACCGGCCCCGGATTACTCCTATGGCCGTAGTGGAAATCAGCTTCTAGAGGTGTGACTGTGGCGGAATCACGGAAGCCAGGAGGAGAGCGGCGGCCTTCCACCGGTCAGCCCGTCGTCGGTGCTGGCCGGTTGACGTCATCGCCTTGAAAAGGAATCCTCGGGAATCTTGCCTTCGGCCTACTTGGTAGAGCGCATGACCCATGCCGAAGTTGAACCAGGGAGGTCTGTTGGTTTGGTCGATTAGAAGTTTCGATTCGACATGACCCAGTTGCTCAATGAGAGCGCTGGGAGCGGAGATGTTCCCTTGCCCCCTCCAGTAGTAACCGAGCGACTTCGGGATGCGCTTGAAGCTTGATCCAGATGTCTCGAGCCGAATCCAGAGGTCGAAGTCCTCCCAAGCTCGATACGTCGGATCCGTGGAAAATCCTCCGGCAAGCTCAACGACTTTTCGTCGGACGACAGCACTCGAGAGTGGAATGACGTTTCCTCGCCGAACCAACGAGGTTCCTCCTGAAGGCTTCACCTGCCGGCTAACGACCCGCCTTGAATCAAGAAGGCTCGATCTGGGGGCAATTTTCAGATCGTGATAGATCACGTCGTATCCGAGTCGAGCCCATTTGACGCAGACCTCAAGCTTTCGAGGAGTCCACCAATCGTCAGAGTCAAGGAAAGCGACATAATCTCCGACGCAGCGGGAGAGGGCCCGATTTCGAGCAACTGATGGCAGGCCGCTGTTTGGCCCTTTCAGGTATGTGACTCGAAGGAGGTCTGTGAAACTATCGACAATAGATGTGGTGTGATCGGTGGAACCGTCATCACTTACGATCACCTCGAAGTCTTGAAACGTCTGCGCAACGAGCGATGACAATGCTCGATGTAAGTCGTCTGCCCGGTTGAACGTTGGGATGACGACTGAAAGGAATTCTGGGGTCGAGTCAGTCATCACTCAAGAATTTATCGATGGAGGGCGCGCCAGATGGCGGGATAGTTCGGGTACTCATAGCCCGGGTTGACGTAGCCCGACTCGTGCAGCATCCGGTGAAACCGCGGCAGATTCCGGAACGGCACCCCGGCGTCCACGTGATGGGCGAGGTGGAAGCCGATGTTGTACGGCACCAGGAAGAACTGTGCGAGCGGATGTTGGGCCACCGAATGCGTGGCCACGCGCCGATCACTCGACGCCATGAGCCCACCGTGTTCGGCAATGGAGCGCAGTCGATTGATCACGCGCCACACCGTGAGATACGGCAGCAGCCAAAATAGTGGATACGTCCACCAGTAGCCGCTGACGATTGCGCCGGCGATCAACACGGCCTGCACCGCGAGAATCTTCCAGAGCGTACGTCGCACAACCTTCACCGGACTCGTGATTCCCATCAACTGATCGCGCAAGAGTCGCAGTCCGGTTCGACCCATCGCATCGCGCAGCAACTTGCGTCGGAAGCTCGCTGTCGAGATCGGGTAGTTCGCGTACAGCGGAACGTCGGGTTCGTCGGGGCCGAACTCTTGGCGGTGGTGCGCCATGTGAACGCGGCGGTACGCGTCGGTATTGGTGAACGCTGGATATCCGATCAGCCAACGCCCCACGAAGTCGTTGGTGGCCTTGTTGCGGAACAAGAGTCGATGCGCGGCCTCGTGCATGAGCGAGGCGAACTGTGCGTGGGCGCGACCCATGAGCACGACGGCCGGAATCCACGACCACGGCCCGAGCCACACCGCGCCCACCGCGACGAGAGCCGTCTGTGCGTACACCGACACCACCGATACTGCGTTGCGCCACGAAGGGATGCGCCGCAGGGACTCGCGCACAGCAGGGATGGGCCGTCCATCCGCCTGAACGTCACGAGTCGCGCGTCCTGGCGTCAGCACATCCACCGAGGGGACCATGCCCCCGAGTCGATGTGTGGACGAGGGCATCACGCGCTCAGGCTACGAAAAGTTTGACGTGCGCCGGAACACGTACTCGTCGCAGCCCGATCCGAATAGACCCGATGGTGTTCGCCCCGGGTAGCGAAGCAACTCCCGCTCCACGCGGAATCCGAGTGTGGCGAGACGTGTCACGAAGTCCTTGTGCTCGATTGACTCGTACGGATAGCCACCCAGCCAGTCGTGGACGTCGGTCCGAAAGTCCATGCCCCGGCGTGACTGATAAGTCGTCTTGAAGGCCTTGAAGCTTCGTCCGCGCACGAGAAACGACAGTCCGTACAGTCCGTTGAAGATCGTCTGCGTTGCGCGCTGGGCTCTTGCTCCAGCCTGCGAGTACCAACGCTTCTCCCAGCGCCAGAAGTCGCAGAGGCGCGTTCGACGATAAAGGGCGAGAACGAGATCGGCGTTCGGCGTGTCGGCGAGCACGCTCGCGGCGAGTCGAACGGCCCGATCCATGTCGCCCGTGTGGTGAAGAACGCCCCACGAGTACACCACGTCGAATCGCCGATCGGTGCCTTCGAGATCGAACACCGACATGACCTGGGCGCTCACTCGCTCGCTGACCCCGAATCTCGTGGCCACCTCGCG
>VERK01000336.1 GCA_018882725.1 Actinomycetota bacterium
GCACCCCGCGTCGCACGGCATCCACCGCATCGGCACTCATGATCGGCCTCGCTCTCGTGAGCACCGTGGCCGTGGTGGCCGAATCGGTTCGCCAAACCTTCCGCGATCAGATCGAGGGTTCGGTCACCGCCGACTTCTTCATCTCGAACGGCCCGCAGAACTTCCAAGGCCTGCCCGCGGCGTTCGCCGAACGCCTGCAACAACTCCCCGAACTCGGTGCGGTGAGTCCGTTCCGCGCGACGGTGGCTCTCGTCAATGGTGATGAGAAGCAGATCGGTGCGGTGCGCGGCTCGGCCTTCAAGGACCTCGTCGACATCGAATTGCAGACCGGCAGCGTCGATTCGCTCGACGACGGAATGATCCTGCTGCACGAAGACCCGGCTCGCGACTATGGCGTGAGTGTGGGCGACAGCCTCGACATCACCTGGCAGAACGGCACGAAGCAGACGCTGGAAGTGGGCGGCGTGTACGCCGACTCCAGTATCGCGGGCAACTGGCTCATCGGACTCGACACACTCGCGGCGGTGTCCACCGCTCAACCAGTCGACTTCTTCATCGGAGCGAAGATCGCCGAAGGTGTCACCATCGATGACGCGCGTGTGGCGGTCGAGAAGATCGCCGAAGACTTCCCGAGTGCCGAGGTGCAGAACCAAGCCGAGTTCCAGCAGAGCCAAGAAGACCAGTTCAACCAATTGCTCATCGTGATCTACGGCTTGCTCATCATCTCCATCGCCATTGCCGTCTTGGGGATCGCCAACACCATGGCGCTGAGTGTGTTCGAACGAACGCGCGAGTTCGGTCTGCTGCGTGCGGTCGGCATGAGCAAGAAGATGCTCAAGCGTTCGATCCGATGGGAGGCCGTGATCGTGGCCGTGTTCGGTGCCGTGCTCGGCATCGTCGTCGGTGTTCCGTTGGGTGCTGCCGTCACCTTCGCACTGCCCGAATCGTTCGTGACCACGATTGTCATTCCGTTCAGCACCATTGTCACGGTGCTCATCGCCGCCATCGTGGTGGGTGTGGTCGCGGCCATCGGTCCGGCCCGACGCGCCGCCAAGCTCGACGTGCTCGAAGCGATCTCGTCGACCTGAGGCGAGTCGTCAGCCGAAGTCGCGCAGATCGTCGAAGATCCGCACCCGCTGCCGGGCCGCCCGCGCTTCGTTCAGATAGAGCACATCGGCCGGCATCGCCGTCTCGAGCGACGACGGGGGAACCAATCGCTGGCCGTCGCCGGCCTGACACGCCGTGCACCAGTAGGCCATGCGGCGATCTTCGCCCTGACGCGCACCGGTGATCGACGAACCACAACGCACACACGGCTGGCCCACCCGCCCATACACCGACAGTGAACGATGTCCGTCTCGCACCGCACGACCAATGGCCCGAACGATCGTCCACACGTCGTCGTACTCGAGTTCGCCCACCGGAGTGAACGGACT
>VERK01000337.1 GCA_018882725.1 Actinomycetota bacterium
AAACTCACCCGTGACGACCCCGTCCGGTAGGGTCGCTACATGACCACCACGAGTGGCAAGCGCGTCCTGGTGACCGGTATGGGAAGCCAATTGGGTTCCCTCGTCGCCAGCGAACTCGAGAACGAGAGTTGGGTCGCCGACATCGTCGGCTTCGATATCGACCCGCCGCGACGTCGCCTCGACCGCTCGCGCTTCCACATGATCCATCCCACCGACGTGGTGAGCCGGGCCGCGGTGGTCAAAGAGTTCAATCCCCACGTCATCGTCCACTTGGGTGTGTGGGAACCCGATGCGCGGGCCAACCCGAAGCAGGCCGAACTTCTCACCCAGCAGTCGGCGGAGTCGTTGTTCACTGTGGCCAAGCGCGCACCGGCTCTCGAGCACATCGTCATTCGCTCGGGTGTCGAAGTGTACGGACGCGGTGGCGATCGCCCGAAGACGCCGGACGAAGCCACCAAGATGCGGCCCACCAGTCAGTACGGCCGCATGCTCATGTATCTCGAGCACGCCGCCGACCGCGCGTTCAACGGAACTCGCGTCGGTATCACGTCGCTTCGTCTCGCTCCTGTCGTCGGTCCGCACGTTCCGAGCCCGCTCGGCCGCCTTCTGCGACTTCCGATGGTGCCCTTCAATGCTCTGCGGGGTCCGAGTTTCAACCTTCTGCACGAGATGGATGCGGCTCGCGCATTCGTTCTGGCCGCACAGCGTCGCCCCGGCACACCCATCAACATCGTCGGTGCCGAACCAGTGAGCGGTTTCTCGGCGATCGTGCGCGGTCGCCGCGTGCCGGTTCCGTTGCTCGGACCCGAGTGGGTGATCACCCGGCGCATCACCCACCTCTTCGGAGCACCGGTTCCCGAGCACGTGATGGAGGTGCTGCACCACGGTCGTCTCGCCTCGTCGTCGGCCTGCCGTGAGCACCTGGCGTGGGAACCCGAAATGTCAACCGGTGACGTTCTCGATGCTCTTTATTCGTGGGAAGGCATCGTGCGCACTCCCCCGCGTCAGGCCTGGGACATCGCGTCGTGAGCTACGCCACCGCGACCGACGGCATTCGCCTCCACTACGACGCAATCGGCCGCAAATCCAGCCCGCCCGTCCTGATGATTCAGGGACTCGGGGCCGACAAGAACCTCTGGAACCTTCAGCGCTTCGTGTTGGCGGCCAAGTATCGCGTGATCGCTCACGACAACCGCGGGGCGGGTCGCAGCGACAAGCCGTTCGGTGCGTACACGCTCGAGCAAATGGTCGACGACGCCATCGCGGTCCTCGATCACGAAGGTGTCGACACCGCTCATGTGGTCGGAGCGTCGATGGGTGGGGCCATTTCACAGATCCTGGCCGTGAAGTATCCCGAACGTGTTCGTTCACTCACGTTGCTCTGCACGGCGTGCCGCAATCACGAGTGGCGCCGAGACCTTCTGCGCTCATGGTC
>VERK01000139.1 GCA_018882725.1 Actinomycetota bacterium
TGCCCTCGATGGCCGCGCGCTTGTCGGAGTCGGATCCGCCGGCGAGCACGATGCCGGTGCCGAGCGGTTTGGAGATGACGAGAACGTCGCCGACGCGCGCTCCGTCCTTGCGGAAGATGCGATCGGGGTGCACGACGCCTTGCACCGCGAGTCCGAAGATGGGTTCGGGATTGCGGATGGTGTGACCGCCCGCGATGCTGCCGCCGGCCGCGGCGACCACCGATGACGCGGCGTCGAAGATGGCGACGATCGCCTCGCGCGGGAAGTGCTCGGGGAACGCCGCGACGTTGACGGCCAGGACCACCCGCCCGCCCATGGCGAACACGTCGCTGCAGGCGTTGGCGGCGGCGATGGCTCCGAAGTCGGCCGGGTGGTCGACGAGGGGCGGGAAGAAGTCGGTGGTGCTCACGAGCGCCAGTTCGGGGCTGAGGCGATAGACGGCGGCGTCGTCGAAGGGGGCCAGGCCGACGAGGAGCGACGGGTCGAGCGAGGTCGGCAGTTCGTCGACCAGGCCGGCGAGGAGGTCCTTGCCCCACTTGGCGGCGCAACCTCCGCACGAGGTCCACTCCGTGAGCCGCAGTGGAGACGCACTCGACATGGCCGACATGGCCTGAGCCTAGGTGTTCCCACCCCCGCCTTCATGGGCGCGAAAACCCGGCAAATTTGTCGGTCTGGTTCCCCATGGAATGCGTATCGGGCCTGGAAGACCGGGGGAAGGCCGGTGCTAAGTTCGCATCACGAACCCTTCGGGGGATGGAGGCGGGATGTTGAAGCGGGATGTCCGGCGCAAGGACGTTGCAGCCGATCTGAGTCAGGAAGCGTTCGCCGACATGGTGGCGCCCGAGACCGAGCACAAGCCGGTGCGCCGCGCTCTCACCGTCGGATACGCCAACGACCCGTCCGAGCGTCAGGCCGATTCGATGGCCGATGCCGCGGTGCGCAATCTCGGTGCGTACGACGAAGCCGCGCCGTCCACCGTGTCACGCCAGGCCTCCAAAGACGACCCGCTTGGCGGCGCCGAAGTAGCCCCTGAAGTGCAGCGTCAGATCGATGCGAAGCGTGGCGGTGGTCAGGCTCTCGGCAATCGCGAAGCGTCGGCATTCTCCGATTCGTACGGCGTCGATCTGTCGGGCGTGCGCGTCCACACCGATTCGCAGGCCGACACGTTGAGCCGCTCGCTACAGGCCGATGCGTTCAGCACCGGCAACGACGTGTTCTTCCGCCGCGGCAAGTACAACCCCGGCACCGCCGCCGGCGATCACCTGATCGGTCACGAACTCGCTCACGTCGCCACCGAGGCGCCCGGTGCGTCGCGCAGCATCCATCGCTTCATGACGCAAGATCGATTCTTCGAACTCACGTACCAGAGCTTCTTCTCGTCGAAGAGCCAGGCCCAGGTGGCCATCGGTGCGATGTTGAAGGAGTACGAGGGCCTCAAGGACAAGAAGACGGGCCAGGTGCCGGCGTCGAATGCGGCCACTGCCGTCGCGAAGATCCAGGGAATGCTCCGCATCGCCAAGGCCTGGATCGCCGACCACGAAGACGAGAACGGTGTTCCCGACGCCAACAAGCAGGCGCGCTACACGGGCTTCGTCACCTTCGTGAACACTGCTCAACTCGCGCTCGACTCCATCAAGGCGAAGAACGCGAACGCAGCCGCCGCTGCCGCCGCGATTCCGGAAGACGCGCGCGTCACGAGTCTCGAGAAGCACTACCTCGGCGACGGCGTGACTCTGTTCCAGCGCGCCGGAGCGATGCTCGACAAACTCCTCGATGCTCCGAAGAAGGGCGAAGAGGACACGTACAAGGGCCAAGAGGCCGAATTCAAGATCGAACTGTCGATTCCGGTTCCGCCGGCCACTGTCGGCGGATTCCTCGAACTCAAGGCCGAACGCGACGAAAAGGGCATCGAAGCCAAGGGCACCATCGCCATCACCGGTGGTGGCAGCGTCGGCGTCGCCGAGCTCAAGGGTGCGCTCGGAGGATTCGTCGCGGCCAAGGGCAAGGACGGAGCACAGGTCGGTGCGCTCATCGAGTACGCGCTGTACCGCCGTTGCGCCGAAAGCAACATGATCCCGTGGGAAGCCGAGGCGTATCTGTTCGGTGGCAGTGCCGACGCACGTGGCAAGCGTCGCGCCGAGAAGCGTTCGCTCGACACCGAGAAGCAGGCGTTTGGCGCCTCCGCCGGAGAGGACGGCGACGACTTCTACGCCGAGACCGGTGCGATGGCATCGCTCTCGGCCAAGGCTGGCCTCGGTGACGTGGCCGAAGTCGAAGGCGAACTGAAAGGCACCACCAGCACGCGCACCGACCGCAAGTCTCTCGAACAGGGCAAGGGCGTCGGCAGCAAGAACAAGCGCGCTGAAGGTCTCATCAACACGCTGTCGGGCGGTTCACGTGGCGCCCAGCAGAGCACGGGTCGCACCATGCTCGGGTTCTCGGCCAAGGCTTCCGTCACCGTCCTCGGCGTAACTGCCGAAGTCGAATACAACGCGTTGTGGGGCGCCAACAAGGACGGCACGAAGTCCAACATGCAGATCGAGAAGAACGAGATCGAGTTGGCCGTCGAAGACGTGCCGATCGAGAAACTCGTGGGCGACGCCGGCAAGGAGATCATCCTGAAGGGCATCGAGCAGATCCAGAAGGAAATGGATCGCGCGCCCGACGAGCAGGTCGACCCGGTTGCCGAGGCTCAACTCGATGCGATGATCGACGAAGCGAAGAGTTCCGCGGAAGACGCGGCGCAAGAAGCGATCGAAGAAGCGGGCGGAACCTTCGAGAAGAGCGAAGCGCTCGGCTTCAAGCTCGGATTCGACTTCATGGAGAAGGAACTCACGTTCAAGATCACGAAGACGAGCGGATACAAGGTCGAACTCGGTGTAGCCGAGGTCGAAGCCAAGAAGTCCGAGACTCTGCTCAAGAAGACGAAGTCGTTCAAGAAGGAAGACGCAGGCAAGGGCGACGCAGGTAAGGGCGACGCCGGCAAGAAGGCCTGATCCGGCGCCCGCCGGGCGACCCGTTCCATGAATCGCCCGAGGAGGCTCCCATGACCGATGTGAATTTCACGCACCCCGCTGGCGACGTGTTGCTACGTCAGATCGAAGCGCGCGTCGACGATGGTGTCGTCTCGCTCACCGGACTCGTATCACCCGACGTTTGGGACCACATCGAACTCGAAGACGTGTTCGGTGCGCGCACGCGTGTGCGACACGGGTCGCTCGACGCACATGGCGACGTCCGCATCACGGTGTCCGGCCCCGAGTCGGCCACCGGGCCCGGAGCCGGACCCTTCGCCCGCGACTGGCGCATCGACAGCGCCGCACGCCGTGTCGATGGAGCCGATGGCGAAGTCTGGATCGGGCTGTCGTTCGAAGCCGCGCCGCAGTGGCTCGGGGCCGCGTCCGGTCTCGAAGAACTCGGATTCACCCGTTCCGACGAGAGCGACACATCGGTCACGTACGTCGACGACGACGGCACACACGTCGAAGTCGTCGCCGATGTCGAACGTCGCCTAGCCACCATCACCTGCCGTCGCACCGTGGGTGAACCGAGCGAAGCGGCCCTCGTCGAGACCCTCAAGGTTCTCAATGCCGTGAACGATCGATTCGTGGCCGGCACCGCGGTCGTGTCCGGATCGGACATCGTGTTGAAGAGCGGCATGCCCATTCCCGAGAACGGTGACGTGTCAGCGGTCCTCGAAGACCTTGCGTACGCACTCCCCGGAATGACTGGCATGGTCGTGGATGCGGCCGGTCCAGTGATGACCGGCCAGAAGTCGGCAGCAGATGCGATCGAAGAACTCTTCGGCTGACGGCTCGGCGAGTCGTTGGGCCGACGAAGCAGTTCGACTGCTCGTCTCGAACGCGGCTGACGGAGGTCGAGGTTCGACGTCGTCGCTCGCTTCGTTACGCGCGAAAGCTCTCGACACCGACGATCCGGTGGTGGCACTCGCGCGCGGCGCCGGTTGCCCCGACGACGAAGTGCTCGCGCTCGTGCTGTGTGTTCATGTCGAGCGTTCACTCGAGCGCCAACGTGCTTTGGCCCCGCTCTCCCCCGATGGCGTCGGAAGCATTCGTCTCGGAATGCTCGATCAACTTCGTGACGACGAGTTCAGTGGCGCATCGACCGTGGGACCTGATTCGCGACTGCGTCGCGCACGTCTCGTCACAGTCGCTGCTTCGGGACCATTCGCCTCGCGAACGGTGTCGGTCGACTCCACCGTGATGTGGGGACTCTCCGACGACCCGCGGCCCGATCCGGCGCTTCCGGTTGGTTCGCGTCTGGTTGATCGTGGTGGCAACCGCGGAGACGTGACCTCAATGCTGGTGGTGGGCGACGATCCCACCCGCCGTCGAACGCTGCTGATGAACGAGTTGGCCGGTGACTCGGTGTTGGTGGTTCGTGATCCCAACGACCAAGTGCAGTGGGATGCGTGCGTGCGCGAGGCAACGCTGTGTCGCGCCGCACTTCTCGTCGAACTCTCCGGATCGCTCACGCCACTCGGAAGCGCGACACTCGACGACGCCAACCATCTCGTCATCGGAATCTCCACACCTGCTGGCGTCGATCCCGAACTCTTGCCACGTCGCGCGTGGAAGGAAGCGACCGCACCGCCGAGTGCCGCGTCGGCTGAAGAAGTCGCGTCGGTGCTCGGTCAGGATTCGCCGCATCCGCTCACCGCCGACCAGTTGCGGCGAGTGCATTCCACCTTGCCCCTCGTCGACGGCGATCTGTCTCGCGCGGTTCGTCGTCTGGCCGATCATCGATTGTTCGAGCTCGGCAATCGCACCGCACCGTCGCGCACGTGGGACGACCTCATCGTCGAAGACGACTGTCTCGACGAACTGCAATCACTCGCTCAGCGTTACCGCCAGGCCAGCCGCGTTCGCGAGATGCCGGGCATCGGTCGACACGTACCGCCGGGACTGTTGGCAGTGTTCGCTGGCCCGTCGGGCACCGGAAAGACGCTGGCCGCTGAAGTGATCGCCGGCGACCTCGGGCTCGAACTGGTGAAGATCGATTTGTCGACGGTGGTGTCGAAGTACATCGGCGAGACCGAGAAGAACCTCGAAGAAGTGTTCGATGCGGCGAGTGTGGGCGGTGCGCTCGTGCTGTTCGACGAAGGTGACGCCATCTTCGGAAAGCGCAGCGAGACCAACGATGCCCGCGACCGTTACGCCAACATCGAAGTCGCGTACCTCTTGCAGCGAGTCGAGACGTTCGAAGGTTTCGTGATCATTAGCACCAACCTGGCCGCCAACGTCGATCAAGCCTTCCAGCGGCGTATTCAGGGCATGGTCGAGTTCATGGCACCCGACCGCGACCTTCGACTCAAACTGTGGCAACTGCACTTACCGTTGTCGGTGTGCGCGCCCGAAGTGAGCCACGACGAATTGGCCGCTATCAATTTCTCGGGTGGCAATGTGCGCAACGTCGCGGTCGCAGCCGCGTTCCTCGCCGCCGCCGACGACAAACCGATCGACCGCTCGCACCTTCGCGTTGCCCTACGCCGCGAGATGCGCAAGCTCGGGCGTTTGGCCGACGGGATACTCTCCTGACGTGTCGTTGATTCCGGTCGGCCCGTATCTGTTCACCGACCAGGATGCTCGCAAGACGCTGCTGAACGCACCGATCATTCTCGAGATGATGCGCAACGGTCGCGAGCCGAACCCCATTGCCCACCTGGCCGACCGCGTCGACGACCTGTTGCGGGATGTCGACGTGCTGAATCTGCCGAACGACGAGGTGCCCGAATTGCTCGCACAAGTCTGGGCCACGGTGGCGGCGGCTCCCCTCACGTTGCGTGTGGGTGGCCATGGGCCCGCGAAGGGCACGGGTGCGGTCGTTCAGGTGAACACGAGCAAGGGCGGCGTGCCGAAGGGGCCGGTCGCCGAGGCGTACGTGGGTTGGCGGGGTATCGAAGGCGACGTTCAGAAGGAGCGCGCGCATCATGGCCGGCCGTTCCAGGCGTTGTGCCTGTGGTCGGCCGAGGTGATCGATCGACTACGAGCCGATGGTCATCCCATCGATTACGGCTCGGCCGGCGGG
>VERK01000140.1 GCA_018882725.1 Actinomycetota bacterium
GTATCGGCTCGATTCCCCGGTGACGGTTGATCCCTCGTTGCTTCCCGGACTCGCGTCGTACGACGACACCTGGGCGTGGCAGACCGGCCGTCTGGTGACGGTTATCGGCTGGGGGCGCACGGCCGCGGGTGGGGCCGTGAGTTCGACCTTGCAATCGGCCGACCTGACCGTGGTGTCCGACGCCGACTGTGCGCGTCTCGATTTGTTGCTCGGCAACGTCTACGACCCTTCCACGGCGTTGTGCGCCCGGTCGTCGAGCTCGTCGGCCTGCAACGGAGATTCCGGTGGGCCGGTGGTTGCACTCGGAACCGACAATCGATTCCGCATCGTGGGAGTGACGAGTTACGGTCCGGCGGACTGCATCGGGCATTCGGTATCGGCGTGGGCACCGGCCGGCTTGGCCTGGGTCCGCTCGGTAACCGGTCTCGAATTGGGCGGCGCCTCGGCCATCACGGGTGGTCTCGAAGTCACTCGAATTTTCGGTGCCGATCGCTACGAGACGGCGGCCGCGGTCTCAGCCGATTGGCGTTCGACCGACGAGGTGTTCATCGCGACCGGAACCAAGTTTCCCGATGCGTTGGCCTCGGGCGCGGCAGCGGCTCGATTCGACGCTCCCGTTCTGTTGGTCGACGCCAACGGCGTGCCGCAGTCCACGCGACTCGAACTCGAACGACTTCGTCCGAGCAAGGTGTACGTAGCGGGTGGAACAGCGGCAGTCTCCGATGTGGTCTTTCAACAACTGCGGGCCCTCGGTTCGTTCGAACTTCTGCGGATCGGCGGTGTCGATCGCTACGACACGGCCAATCAATTCACTCAGGTGGCATGGGCCGGACAGAAGAGTTCGACCATCTGGGTGGCGAGTGGCCGAGACTTCGCCGATCCGTTGATCGCCTCGGCGGCCGCGGCCGTATACGACCGACCCTTCGTCCTGATCGACGGCATCAACCCGTTACCGGCCTACACACGACAGCTGATTCAAACCCTGGCTCCGACGTCGATCCGAGTCCTCGGAGCCGACACGTCGTTTTCTAGTGCTGTGCTGGCCGACCTGGCCACGCTCGGAACCGTGAGCCGAATCAACGCCGTCGACGTCTCGGAACGCTCGTCGGCGGTGTGGGCCGACATGGCCATCTCCAAGTGGGCGGCGGTCGCCACCGCGACGAACTTTCCCGACGCATTGGCCGCGGTCCCGTTCTCGTCGCTCGATCCGGTGTCACCGTTGATGCTCATCCCGCCCAACTGTGTGCCGGCGACGGTTCGTGATCGCATCGCTCGGTTGGGCGTCGACAACCTGGCCATCTTCGGCGGTCCGGCGGCCGTGAGTGAGAGTGTCGAGTCTCTCAGCGCCTGTTGAGAGGGTTGGTGACGGAGGCGGCCGTCAGAGATGATTGCTGATGGCGGTCAGCAGAGAGTCGTAGTCGTCGTGAGCCGTGAACTGCGGAAACTCTCGGCGCACGTTGTCAGGTGCGTGGAACAGGAAGCCGGCATCGGCTTCGGCGAGCATCGCGGTGTCGTTGTACGAATCGCCAGCAGCGACCACGCGGTAGTTCAGCGCCTTCAATGCGGCCACCGCATGTCGCTTCTGGTCGTTCATGCGTAGCTCGTAGTCGACGATGCGGTCGTTCTCGACGACGAGGCGGTGACAAAGTAGCGTCGGCATGCCGAGGAGACGCATGAGCGGCTGTCCGAACTGCTCGAACGTGTCGGACAGGATCAGTACTTGGGTTCGACTGCGCAAGTCGTCGAGGAACGAGCGAGCTCCCGGGAGCGGATCGAGGGTTCCGATCACCGAGGCGATCTTCGACATGGTGAGACCGTGTCGGTCGAGGATCTCGAGACGGCCGCGCATCAACACGTCGTAATCGGGTTCGTCACGTGTGGTGCGGCGCAATTCGGGAATGCCGGTGGTTTCGGCGACCGCGATCCAGATCTCGGGAACGAGGACGCCCTCGAGATCGAGAGTCACCACGGTCTGGGTGCGCGACGTGGCGACGGCCATCATCGTGCCCCGGTGGTCTGTCGAATCCGGCCCTGGAACCAGGCCAGTGCATTTTCGTGGCGAGGGCTCAGTGGTCCGGCTTCGTAGATGCCGGCATCGAGATTGCGCTGTACGAGTTCGGCGATGGCCTGGTCTTCGTCGAGAGTGATGTTCGACATCTCGACCATGTTCTGAATCTTGGCTTCGGACACGTCATGGGCGAAGTAGTCGTAGACCACCGCGGTGCGTGTCGACGACAGGGGCACGATTCGTTCGATGTTCATTCCGTCGGAGTACACGTTGATGGCGAGATTCGGGTAGCGGAACACCCACACACCAGCCGAGGCCGAGCCCTCGACCTGACCCGCACGATGGATGCAGTAGGTGTCGTCGGGAACTTCGACCGAGTAGGTCTTCATGTCGACCGCTGAATTGAGAAGCGGATGCAGCAACGGGACGTGATAGCCCTCGAGGTAGTTGTCGACGTAGGTTTTCCAGTTGCACTCGAGGGTTCGAACGACACGGCGTCCGTAGGAAAATGCGGCGAAGTCGTGCTGGCGGACGGCGGTGTCGAGAGAGCCGAGAGTGGACATCAACGACGGGGCGTTCTCGTCGAGATTGACGAAGACGAGTGGCCCCCAGGTCTCGACGCGGATCGAGCGAAGTGAGTGATCGTCCGGTGTGGGCGTGTCACCGAAGTCGCGGGCTGATTTGAGCGATCCGTCCCAACTGAACGCCCAGCCGTGGTAGCGGCAGACCAAGTTGCCGGTCTGACCGCAGCCCGGCCACTGGATGACTCCGGCTCGGTGCGGGCACACGTTGTGAAACCCGCGTAAGGCTCCCTGGGGGTCGACGACGACCAGCAGGGGATAGCCGGCGATCTCATCGGCCACGTACTGGCCCGGCCGAGACAACTCGGCCGTCACACCGAACATCAGCCACTCGGAACCCCAGATGGCCCGACGTTCGTTCTGATACTGATCGTGGTCGGAGTACCACCGAGCGGCGAGGGCGCGAGGCATGCGCCCATGGTACGCCCGATCAGCCGCGACGACCCAGGACCGGATGGGGCGGCGGAAGAACGATCGGATGTCCTAACCAGATGCCGACGTTGTCGCCCGACCGACCGTTGGAGCCTTCGGCGTGGAGCTGAAGAACCACGTCGGCCACGGCCTCGGTGGGCATCCACGAGTCGATCTCCTGCTGGGTGGCCGGGCGGCCGCGTCCGACGAGCACGGCTTCGCGCATCATCTCGCTGTCGGTCGCGCCGAGACAGATGTTGTTGACCCGAATTCCGTGCTTGCGAAGTTCGTGGGCCCAGGTCTGAGTGAGGCCGTTGAGCGCCCACTTCGAGGCGTCGTACGCGTCGAATGGTCCCGGTCCGAGTGGTCGCCGAGGTGCGCCCGACCACGCGCAGGATTCGGAACCTTCGTGAGACAGCGCATCGGGAAATCCGCAGGTGTGTATGTGATCGGTCGCGATGTTGATGATGTGTCCCGAGTGCGCTTCGATCATGTGCGGAATCACGAGTCGTCCGAGCACGTACGGTGCGCGGGTGTTGACCCGCCAGAGCTCTTCGAGATGTGTGATGGCGGTGTCGATGGGCGCGTCGATGGGCGTGAATCGGACCTGACCGGCATTGTTGATCAGAACGTCGATGGTCCCGTACGTTCGAATCGTCTGCTCGACCAAAGAGCGGAGCGTCGTGTCGTCGGTGACGTCGCCGCGAACAGCGAGAACCTCGGTGCCCAATCGACGTAGTTCGTCGGCTGTGGCATCGAGCTCGGCGCGGGTGTCGATGAGAGCGAGCGAATGACCGGCTCGGCCGAACACACGGGCGAGCCCGCGGCCGAAACCGACGGCCGCACCAGTGACGAGCGCGACGGGCACGGCGTCAGAGCCCCATGTCCTTGGCGATGATGCTCTTCATCACCTCGGTGGTGCCGCCATAGATGGTTGTGATGCGAGCGTCGGCGAAGGCCCGCGCGATCGGGTACTCGCGCATGTAGCCATAGCCGCCGAAGAGTTGCAGACACTTGTCGGCCACCCGCTTCAAGAGTTCGGTGCACCAATATTTGGCGGCGGCTGCTTCAGCAGCGGAGAGTCGACCGGCGTTGAGCGCCAACACACAGGCATCGACATACGCCTGAGCCACGTCGACTTCGGTCCGCTGTTCGGCCAGGACGAACTTGGTGTTCTGGAACGATCCGATGGTGGTGCCGAAAGCCTTGCGCTCCTTCACGTACTCGAGAGTCCACGTCACGCAAGCCCGGGCTGAGGCCAGACTGGCCACGGCGATCGACAACCGCTCCTGGGCCAGATTGCCGGTCAGGTAGTGGAACGCCCGACCCTCGTCGCCGAGTCGATTCTCGACCGGGACTTCCACGTCGTTGAAGAACAACTCGGAGGTGTCAGCGCTCGTCTGACCGATCTTGTCGAGGTTCCGTCCGCGTTCGAATCCGGCCATTCCACGTTCGACGACCAACAGGGACATTCCAGTGTGGCGTTGTGAGAGGTCGGTTTTGGCGGCCACGATCACCAAGTCGCTGTTGATGCCGTTGGTGATGAACGTCTTGGACCCGTTCAGGATGTATCGATCACCGTCGCGTCGCGCGGTGGTCGCGATGCTTGCGAGATCACTACCCGTACCCGGCTCGGTCATGGCGATCGCGGTGATGAGAGTTCCGTTGGCGATTCCGGGCAGCCAACGCTGCTTCTGCTCGTCGTTACAGATGTCGGTGAAATACGGCGTGGTGATGTCGTTGTGCAGGGTGATGCCGTTTCCGGCACCGCCGATTCCAGCCAGGGCCAGTTCTTCGCCGAGGATCGCGTTGAAGCGGAAGTCGGTGCTCCCGCCCCCGCCGTACTCCTCGGGAATGGCCATACCGATGAATCCGCTGGCCCCAGCCTTGGAATAGAGCTCGCGCGGGGCGATTCCCTCTTCCTCCCAACGGAGATAGTCGGGCGCGATCTCCTTGGCGATGAAAGTGCGGAAACTCTCTCCGAACGCGAGGTGGTCGTCTTCGTACAGCGAGCGATCCATACGACGTCTCCTCAGGCCCAGCCGCCGGCGTAGGCCACGAACTGTCCGGTCGTGAAGCGACTGCTGCCATCGAGGAAGGCCATGCAGAACGACGCGAATTCGGTCATGGTTCCCAACCGACGCATCGGGACCTGCGCCTCGATCTTGGCGCGAACCTCGGGATCGGTCGCGCCACTCGACTTCAAGAAGGCGGGGAAGTCCATGAAGTTGGTTCCCACCGCGTTCACTTGCACGCCGGTACGGGCGACTTCATCGGCCACGTTCTTGACGAGCATCGTGGCGCCGGCGCGGGCCGCGGAGTAGAGCGGCGCGCCCGGGGTGGGCCGGGCGGCCGACGCGCTGGTGATGATCAGCACTTGACCTTGGGCCGCTTCGGTCATCACCGGCACCACTGCCCGCAGAAAGTTGTACGGCGCCTCGACGCATCCGACCAGAACGCGCCGTAGGTCCTCGACCGACGACTTGGTGAAGCGACCGGTGACGATGTCACCCGAGAAGGCGACGGCCGAGTCGATTCGGCCGAATTCTCGTAGGGCCGTCTCGACGAGAGCTGTAGCCCCCGAACCGGCGAGATCCGAGCCGCCGGGAACCGAGACGATGCGCCGGCCGAGCCCGGCGATATCGGCGGCCAGGGCGTCGTCGGCGTCGCCCACCACGAGGTCGAAGCCGCGCAACGCCAGGTGCTTGCAGAGGTCAGGCCCGACGTAGAAGCGTCCGTCGGCGACGATGGCGACCGGTGAAGGATTCATGGGTCGAAAGTAGTTCACGCCACTAAGGTCGGCCGAAGGGGGGAGTCATGTCGGCAAAGCGCATCGACGAATACGAAGGTTTCCGAGGCCGGATCGGCCGGACGCACAGCGAGTCCGAACCGTGGTGGCCGACGCGAGCCCATCCGCGAGCAGGGTCTCCCAACGTCATCGTGATCTTGTTCGACGACCTGGGCTTCTCCCACCTGGGTTGTTACGGCT
>VERK01000141.1 GCA_018882725.1 Actinomycetota bacterium
GCGCGAAGGCAGTGTGATCTGCGAACTCGGAACGGTCATTCTTCCTGAGTCGGAGTACGTGTACGACTTCTCGTTCCCGAAGGAGGGTGGCAAGCCCAACCCACACCTCTGGACCAACCCGCCGATGGCTCTCGAGTACGCAGCCATCATCCGCGACACTCTCACCGCCGCTGACGGCGCCAACGCCGCCACCTATCAAGCGAACTACGAAGTGTTCGCGGTGAAAGTCGAGGCGTTGAGCGACGCGGTGCGCACGGCGTCCGAGACCATTGCGTCCGAGAAGCGCCAGTTGCTCACGTATCACGACGCCTATGCCTATTTCGCCAAGGAATACGGCTGGACGGTGATCGGCGCCATTCAGCCGTCGTCGTTCGACGAACCGACCGCCAAGGAAGTTGCCGATCTCATCGATCAGGTGAAGCAGACCGGTGTTTCGGCTGTCTTCGGGAGTGAAGTGTTCCCGTCGACCGTTCTCGAGCAGATCGGCAACGAGACCGGAGTCCGCTACGTCGACGTGTTGCGCGACGACGACCTTCTGGGTGCTCCCGGTGACCCCGAGCATTCGTGGCTCGGCCTCATGCGTTTCAACTACGTCACGATGGTCGAAGCCCTCGGTGGCGACGCCAGCGCCCTGAAATCAATCGACGTGAGCGACGTCGGTCCCGACAACGCGGTGTACCCGCAGTAACGAGTTCCCTCATGGTCAAAGTCGACATTCCCCCGGCCCGTCTTGCGGGTGAGCCACTGGTGGCGTTCGAACACGTGTCGTGCGCGTACGGATCGAGCACGGTGATCGACGCGGTCGACTTCGCCATCATCCCCGGTGAGTTCGTGGGCATCGTCGGTCCGTCGGGATCGGGCAAAACAACTGTTCTGCGCGCTCTGCTCGGTGCACTGGCGCCGGTTCACGGCCACGTTCACCGCCGGGCGGGACTTCGCCTCGCGTACGTGCCGCAACTCGAGACGGTCGACTGGAACTTCCCAGTCACCGTGCGCGAAGTGGTGTCGATGAGTCGCCCGTCGCGTTCGTGGTGGCCACGTACCTCTCCGGCTGAGATTCGCGAGATCGACGAAGTGCTCGAGCGTTTGGGTCTGGGTGGACTCGCCGGTCGACACATCCGCGAGTTGTCGGGTGGACAGCAGCAGCGCGTGTTCCTCGCGCGAGCCCTCACGCAGAAGCCCGATCTCCTGGTGCTCGACGAACCCACTGCTGGTGTCGACGTTCGTACGCGCCACGAAGTCCTCCACGTTCTGGCCGACCTCAACGAGGCGACACCCGACGGCGACGGTGTGGCGATCGTTCTGACCACCCACGATCTCAACGGTTTGGCGGCCCACCTGCCGCGCGTGATCTGCTTCAACCGCACAGTCATCGCCGACGGTTCGCCCAACGACGTCTTGCGGCCCTATTTCCTCGAGCGCACCTACGGGGCGCCGATGGAAGTGCTCCAGCACGGTGGCATGCCGGTGGTCGTCGAGCATGGTGCCGACGACCTCCGCGAGCGCCTCAGCCGTCGGGGTGCCTGACGTGCTCGCGGTCGACTTCGCCGAACCGTTCCAATACGAGTTCTTCCGCAACGGACTCGTGATCGCCACGTTGGCTGGCGCATTGTGCGGACTCATCGGAGTCTTCGTCGTCTTGCGCAACATGAGCTACATCGGCCACGGTCTGAGTCACGCGATCTTCGGCGGGGCCGCATTGGCGGCCGTACTCGAACTCAACTACTTCATCGGCGCCGGACTCTGGGGTTTGGCGTCGGGTCTGATGATCGGACGGGTGGCCCGGCGGCGCATCATCGGTGCCGATGCCGCCATTGGTGTGATCACCACGGCATCGTTCGCCATGGGCCTCGCTCTGCAGGCTCGCTACGGGCAGGCCAGCCGCAGTATCGACGCGGTGTTGTTCGGCAACGTGCTCGGCGTGTTCCCTGCTGACATCGCCGCGGTCGCCGGTGTGGGCGTCGTCAGCGCCATCGCGGTGGTGCTGCTCTATCGCAAATTGTTGTTCACCACCTTCGACCCCGAAGTGGCGGCCGTGAGCGGCGTGCGAGTGCCGGCCATGGAAGCGACGCTGATGTTCTTGTTGTCGGCCACCATCCTCGTGACAGTACGTGTGATCGGTGTGCTTCTCATCTCGGCTCTGCTCGTACTGCCCGCCGTCACATCACGACTGCTCACCAACTCGTTCGGCCGCATGCTGTGGCTCTCACCGGTACTCGGTGCACTGTTCGGCGGTGTGGGCATGTACGCCAGTTGGTACGCCGACGTTCCCAGCGGTGCCGTGATCATCCTGTGCGGTACGGCGGCGTTCATCGTCGCGTACCTGAGCGTCGGTGTGCGACGACGCGCGCGCGTGGCCGGCCTCGATCATCATTCGGGCCCGGCGCTCACCACCGGCTGAGGATTGCTGCTCCGATCGTCGGCGGGTCAGAGAACCCAGACCGGACCATCGGGGGTGTCGCGCACTTCGATGCCGATGGCACCGAGGCGATCGCGAATCAAGTCGGACAAGTCGTAGCGCTTGTCGGCCCGAACCGCGCCGCGCAGTTCGATGAGCACGTTCATCACCGGAGCCAGGGCTTCGCGCGGATCGGCCAAGCCCTTCACCGCGGCATCGCCGAGGCGCACGATCATCGACCGCAGGGCCGCATGAGCGCGATCCATGGCGTCGCTCTGCAGAGTGTCGGCCGACCAGTTGCGAATCGACGTTTCGAGGTCGAGTGTGGCGCGCACGGCTCGAGCCGAGTCGCCAGCGGCCAGGGCGGCGTCGAATTCGGATTCGGCCCGGGCGACGTCGTCGGCCAGTGACAACGACCCGTCGCTCGAACCGGACGACGATGCATCGGTGCTCGGAGCGGTAGCGGTCGACGGTGGAGTCGTGACGGGAACCGACCCGCGGGCCGGATCGCGCAGTGCATCGATCGGCAGAACTCGTCCCGACTCGTACACGGTCGATGCACCGCGAATACGTACGGTGACCGTGCCGTTGCCGATGACCGTGGCGGTTCCGGCCTCGATGTCGATGATGAGGCCAGTGTGCTCGTCGACGCCGATCACGTGGGCCGAGGCCGGCAACTCGTCTTCGAGCATCGCGAGGCGGCGTTCGCCCAAGTAGCAGAACCGGGTGTCGTGATGTCCACCCTCGGAGTTGTCGTAGTGCGGGATGACCGCCACCTCGAGATCGATCACCGACAGCACGTCGAGACCGTCGAGCCAACGCGGCTCTTCGCCCACCTTGTAGATCTCGTAGACCGGCACGGTGTAGCGGCCGAGAGTGAGAGCAGCGGCCGACGCGAACGTGACCGCGCCGCCGGTCTGCAGTTTCGACCGAACCACGTCGGGCACCGCCGTGTCGGCCCATTGGCGCAACGCGTACGTCGGTGAACCCGGCCCGGCGAACAGATAGTCGGCCTGACGAATGCGGCTCAGACCCTGTTCGACGTCGAGCAGATCGGCACCCTTCACACGAGTGAGCCCGGCGATCTCGATGGGATGGCCGACACTTTGGCGGAAGTACTCGACTGCTCGCGATGCGAGTTCGGGTGCATTCTCCTGGAATCCGTAGGGCGTGTCGAGAACAACGGCGCGTGCACCGCTGGGAAGGCGAGCGATGAGTTCTCGGTGGTGCTTCATCATGGTGGGTGCGGTTTCACCCGAGCCCATGATCGTGAGAATGCGGGGGAGTGCGGTCATGCCAGAAAGCCGTTCTTCATGTTGGAGACGATCACTTCGGCCACGCGCTCGGGATGTTGCGCGTGTACGTCGTGGTGAGCGGGACGGAACCAGTGAACACGTGACTTCGCCAAGGCCTTGGTGGCGGCGTCGATCGAGCGATCCTTGTTGGCGGTCCAGGCCACGTCACCCGAGTCGGCAGGGATCCACAGGACGGGTCGGTCGATCTGCGGATACAGATCGGACGGACGGTGCTCCCACAGATGGCGGAGGATCGCGAGGTGGCGATCGAGAGTGAGCCACGGACGAATCGTGCCGTCGTCGAGCACTTCGAAATTCGACAGTGACCCGATGATTCCGGACTCGGGCCAGTCGGAGTGCATCGAACGAATGGCCGCATCCATGCGACCACTGCGCGTGCCCAACAGGTTCGGTGGGCGCAAGGCGCGCGCACATTGATCCCACTCGGCGAACACGCGACCGAGTTCGATCATGCCGCCATCGACCGGGACCGCACCCACCACGCGATCGCCGTGGCGATGAGCCGAGTGCACCACGACGTTGCCGCCCCACGACTGGCCGACGAAGACCGCGCGCAGCCACTCGAAATGATCGAGAACCTTCGCGAGGTCGTCGCTCACGGTGTCGAAGTCGTAGCCGGTGTCGGGTTTGTCGGAGAGTCCGTGACCGCGGAGGTCGACCGCCACCGATGCGATGCCTTGACGAGCCAAGGCCGATCCGACGCCGTCCCACATGCGCGCATTCGAGGCCAGGCCGTGAATCAGGAGAACGGGTGGCAGGGACGGGTCAACCGTCTGCGGCGTGCGCTCGATCGTGCGCAGCACCACGTTGTCCGAGGCCGGAACGGCCACGATTCGGCCATCGACGACCGGGAAGCGGTCGCGGCTTCGGAGTTCGTGGTCAGCGGACATTCCCCGTGAGTCTGCCCGTACCCAGGGGCCGACCCACTCTCGCGTGGCACGATGGGGGTGTGACTCTCCCGGTGAGCGACGAACTGAGCACGAAGATCACCGCACTCGAGGATGTGCTGGTCGATCTCGGTTCGGTCGTGGTGGCCTTCAGCGGTGGCGCCGACTCGGCGTTCGTCGCGGCCATCGCCCACCGGGTGCTCGGTCGTGAGCGATCCCATGCCGTCACCGCGGTGTCACCCAGCCTGGCCGGCGAAGAAGAACGCGAGTGCCGACTTCTGGCCGACGAATGGAACCTGCGGTGGACGCCGGTCGACACCGCCGAGATGGAACGGGCCGCGTACCGCGCCAACGATCTCGATCGTTGTTATCACTGCAAAGCCGAACTCATGGACGTGGTCGCACCCATCGCCGAACGAGAGCGCGCCACTGTGGTGTTGGGAGTCAATGTCGACGATCTCGCCGATCATCGGCCGGGTCAACGGGCCGCCATCGAACGCGGTGCGGTGTTCCCGTTGGTGTTGGCCGGGTTCACCAAAGCCGATGTTCGCGAAGCGTCGCGCCGACTCGACCTGCGCACATGGGACAAACCGGCCGCGGCGTGTCTGGCCAGTCGTGTTCCGTACGGAACTCCGGTCACGGTGGAGATCCTCTCGCGGGTCGACCGGGCCGAAGCCGCGTTGCATCGGCTCGGTTTCCGTCAGGTTCGTGTTCGCCACTACGGCGAGATCGCCCGGCTCGAAGTGGACGAAACCGAGTTGGCTCGCGCGGTGTCGGCGCGTCACGCCGTGATCGAGGCGGTCAAGGGTGCGGGCTATCGCTACGTCACCCTCGACCTGGAGGGATTCCGTAGCGGAAACCTCAACCCCCGATCGGTTGCCGACGACCGAGCCGCCAGCGACGGTTCGGCGTTCGACTCCCGCCGCCCGTAGCGCCGGGCGTAGGGTTCCCGGGAGGGTTCGGCCCGTCGCCGACCCGTCGAAAGGGGTTCTCGTGAAACTGTCGATGATGCTCAACTACGCCGGAGGCTTCCATGCCGCCGTCGATCGCGTGGTCGAACTCGAGAAGGCCGGGCTCGACGTGGTCTGGATCGCCGAGGCCTACAGCGCCGATGCCATCAGTCAGGTGGGCTACCTCGCGGCCAAGACGTCGCGCGTGGAGATTGGCACTGGCATCGTGAACGTGTACAGCCGCACCGCTGCGCTCATGGCCATGACCGCCGCTGGTTGCGACTACGTGAGCAACGGTCGCTTCATCCTCGGTCTCGGCGCGTCGGGTCCGCAGGTGATCGAAGGCTTCCACGG
>VERK01000338.1 GCA_018882725.1 Actinomycetota bacterium
GCACTGCACCTCACCTCTTATGCCGACACCAAGGTGGTGATCCTCGGTCAGGATCCGTACCACGGTGCCGGTCAGGCTCATGGTCTGTGTTTCTCGGTGCGTCCGGATGTGGCGGTTCCGCCGTCACTGCGCAACGTCTATCAAGAACTCAGAGACGACCTCGGCTGTGCGATTCCGAAGCACGGCAATCTCGAGCAGTGGGCTCGGCAGGGTGTGCTGTTGCTCAATACCACGCTCACCGTACGCGCCGGGCAGGCGGCTTCGCATCAGGGCAAGGGCTGGGAGCGATTCACCGATCGGGTGATCGGTGCCGTGAACGACAAGAGCGAACGTGTGGTGTTCTTGCTCTGGGGCGCACCGTCGCGCAAGAAGAGGTCACTCATCGACACGAGTCGGCACACGATCGTCGAGTCGGCTCATCCATCGCCGCTCTCGGCTCACAACGGGTTCTTCGGGTCCCGACCCTTCTCGCGCGCGAACGAAGCGTTGCGAGAGGCGGGCCGGGACCCGATCGATTGGCAGATCAGCTAGCCGGACTCGGGAAGTCGCGTGGCGCCTCACCATCCGGTGGTGCGTCGTAGATCGTGACCGACCCATCGACCACGAAGAGTTTGTCTTCGCTCGGCCATTCACCGGGGAGGTACCGCTTGCCGCCGTCGACGTAGCGGATCATGCCCGTTCCGTCCTTGCGAATTTCGTCCGGGCCGGTGGCAGTGGCGTCCCACCAGAACAGCGTCGCGTCGTCGATACCGGCGTAATCAGGCTTGTCCCAGATGCCGTGGTCGCCCCACGTGAGCCAGGGTTGGCTGATGGCCTTGATCGTCTCGAAACTCCGGATGGCGTCGGCCAATGATTCGTGCGTGAGGTTCGGTCCCGCACTCTGCAGAGCCGACATCAACAAGAAGAACGGCGGCATGTAGACGCCGATCGAATCGTCGGCCGCCGGTGCCTTGCCGGTGAACCACGTATACAAGCCGTAGTAGCCGCTGGTCTCCGGATTCAGACGCGCGGCCAGGCTCGTGACACCGAAAGCGTGCGCCCACTGGGCCTGATCGTACGAACGACCGAAAGCTGTGGTGTCGGTGAGAGTCGCCGCGGCCACGATCCACTCCGGGAAGTACTCCTGCGCGGTCGCTTCACGCGTGAAGTCGCGCGGAGCCACCGGATCGGTCGCGAGGATCACCGAGGTGATACCAGATGCCTTCAACTTCGCGATGGCTTGCGACGCCGATTGCTGAAGCGTGCCCGGATCGAGAACGTACGGGATCACCTCGGCGGGTTCGGCGCCGACTTCGGCCAGGCGCGACACCATGAGATCAGCCAGCACCTTCGACTCGGAGCTGCTCTCGACGTACAGCAGACCGAACTTGCGCGTGGTCTCCTTGAACTCGTC
>VERK01000142.1 GCA_018882725.1 Actinomycetota bacterium
GGCTCGTCCATCGACACATCGAACATCGACCGTTTGGCCGACGAGGGGTTGCGGTTCACCAACTTCCACGTGACCCCACTGTGTTCGCCCACTCGGGCCGCGTTGTTGACCGGTCGCAATCACCACGCGGTCGGAATGCGCTCGATCTCCAACTTCAACTCCGGCTATCCGCACATGCGAGGTCACATTTCCAACAACGCGGCAACAATCGCCGAGGTGTTGCGAGATACCGGATACGCCACGTTCGCTCTCGGGAAGTGGCACCTCTGTCCGATGACCGATTGCTCGGCCGCTGGCCCGTTCGATCAGTGGCCGTTGCAGCGCGGATTCGATCGGTTCTACGGGTTCCTCGACGGTGAGACCGACCAGTTCCACCCCGAACTGGTCTACGACAACCACTGGATCGAACCGCCCGGTCGTCCGGAGGACGGCTATCACCTGAGTGAGGATCTGGTCGACAAGGCCGTCGAGTTCGTGCACGACTCGGTGGGCGTGCGTCCCGACCGACCGTTCTTCATGTATCTGGCGTTCGGGGCCACCCATGCTCCACATCAGGCCCCGCCGCAATACCTCGAGAAGTACCGCGGAGTCTTCGACGAGGGTTGGGACGTGTGGCGCGAGCGGTGGTTCGCTCGTCAGAAAGAACTGGGTGTGATTCCGGCCGACACCGAATTGGCCCCGCGCAATCCGGGCGTCGAGGCCTGGTCCGACCTCTCCGACAACCAACGTCGTCTGGCCTGTCGCCTCCAGGAGGCCTATGCGGCGTTCCTCGACCACACCGACGATCAGATCGGCCGACTCATGCAATCGCTCGAAGCCCTCGGAATCGCCGACGACACGATGGTCGTACTGCTGGCCGACAACGGAGCGAGCCAGGAGGGTGGCCCGTTCGGTGTGCTGCACGAGATGAAGTTCTTCAACTTCCTCATCGAGACGCCCGATGAAGCCATCGCCCGCATCGACGAGATCGGTGGTCCACACTCGCACAGCAATTACCCGTGGGGCTGGTCTCAGGTCGGGAACACGCCGTTCAAGTGGTACAAACAGAACACCCACGAAGGCGGTATCCACGTGCCGTGCATCGTTCGCTGGCCGAAGGGCGTCGAGGCTCGTGGCGAGACACGTGATCAGTTCCATCACGTGAACGACATCGTGCCCACGATCTACGACGTGCTCGGAATCACCCCGCCCGATGTGTATCGCGGGTACGAGCAGATGCCGGTGTCCGGAACGTCGATGTCCTACGCCTTCGATGCACCGGACGCCCCGAGTCGTAAGAAGGTTCAGTACTACGAGATGCACGGCCATCGGGCGATCTATCACGATGGCTGGAAGGCCGTGACTCGCCATCAGCCTGGTGTGCCGTACGACGACGACACGTGGGAGCTGTACCACGTGGCGGTCGATCGTTCGGAGGTCAACGATCTGGCGGCGGCCGAACCCGAACGACTGGCCGCGCTCATCGACCTGTGGTGGTCGGAAGCCGAGCGGGAAGGTGTTCTGCCCCTCGACGATCGCGGACTCGAGCTCATGGGCGTTCGCTTCGCCGACAACTCTCCGCACCCGGTCGACCGAACATACGTGTATCGCCCACCGATGGCCCCGCTGCCCGCCCAGGCCGCGGCTGCCTTGGGTGGCCGCAGCTGGGATCTCGACGCACATGTCTCGTTGTCGCCCGGACAGGGAGGCGTGATCTATGCCTCGGGCACCGAGAACTCGGGTATGAGCGTGTACGTCGAAGACGATCGTCTGGTGTTCGACTACAACATCTTCGGAGAGCATCACGTGGTGCGTTCGTCCGAAAGGGTTCCGAACGGTTCATCCGTTCTGTCGCTGGCCTTCCGTCGTGAGGGCAAGACCGGTACGGCCACTCTGGCCATCGATGGACGTTCGGTGGGTCAATTGGCCATTCCATTCGTCATGCGCACCATGAGCAGTGTCGGCCCGTCCGTCGGGTACGACCACGGTTCGCCAGTCGCCGAGTCGTACGCCACGCGACGCGACGGATTTCCGTTCGAGGGACGACTCGATCGTCTCGAGATCAGATTGGTACGGGCGGCCAGCGAAGCCGATGTGGCCGCGTCGGAAGGGCGCGCCCAGATGGGTCGTCAGTGATCTGACGACGTCGCGATCACGACGTTGCTATCGACACGTCGAGGAGGGTGAGCGTTCCCGACAATTCGGCTGATTCACCGATGGGCACGACGATCGCGGTCGACTCGACGAGGTCGACCGGACGAGAACCGATCGACCCAGATCCATGTCCATTGAGGACGAAAAGGAAGCGGAACTCGCGGTCGTCTACCGGATCGAGTCGGGCGGTTGCTTCGGCGAGACGGTGCACCTTCACGTCGGCAACACCGGACGTTCCCTGACGAATGCCGGTGTCGGCCGACTGCCAACCACTGGCGTTCGACGTCCACGTGGCGGCGGTCGCCACGAAGTGAACGAAGCGCTGGCCCGACCACTCACGATCGGGTCGGTGGACATCGGTGGGCAAACGAGTGGCAGGATCGGCGTACGTGACGTGCTCAGCGGGATACCCGAGTTCGACCACGTGCATGTCGTCGGAACTCCGGAGCACGCGGTGTCGGATCTTGGGTGGCTGGATCACGCAATCGCCGGCCTCGAGAACGAACGGCTCGCCTTGGTCTTCGTAGACAACCTCGACCCATCCCTTGTGGCAGTAGATGAGTTGGAACACGACGTCGTGGAAGTGCACGTAGTCGGGGACCGGCCCGGCGTTCGGAATACGAATGTGAGACGCGATGACCGAACCACCTTGACGATCGGGAACGAGGTCGCGGTAGTGCATGCCGGCGCGACCCACGTGCCATCCGTCGGATGGTCCGGTGAGGACGAATTCGGACACCAGCGGCGGCAGCACGAGTGGTTCGTGAGCGGGCACCCATTCGATTGCCGTGCCATCGGTCAGGCGGTCGACACGCGGGACGTCGATGTCGTCGCTCACGAGGCGGATCACCGTGTCGGCTCCTGTTGCGCAGGTTTCGAGATGGACCCGACAGCCGTGACCGGACAACGTGGCCGAACGTGGTGAGTCGGCCGGGAAGATCCGCTCGACCCGGAAGCCCTGCTCGAGGAGATAGGTCATCGGGACGTCGATGTCGTCCGAATTGACCACGATGCCAGCGGTGAGCACGCAACGACCCTATCCGGACAGGACGAATCGGGTCTCGGTGATTCGGCGAGACGGTGACCAGATCGGCGATACTGGACCGATCAAGGGGGCAATCATGTCGATGAACGAATTGGGTTTCTACACGCTGCCCGGAGCGCCGAAATCGCCGCGCGACTTGATCGACGAGGTGCGTGACGGGGAGCGACTCGGCCTCGGTTCCTGTTTCATCTCCGAGCGATTCAACATCAAAGAGGCGGTGACGCTGTCGGGTGCCGTCGGTGCCGTATCCGAATCGATCGGAATCGCGACTGCGGCCACCAATCACAACACACGGCACCCGCTGGTCACCGCCTCGTACGCCACCACGATGCACCGCCTCACCGGCGGCCGATTTTGTCTCGGAATCGGCCGAGGAATAGCTCCGATGTTCTCGGCCTTCGGGCTTCCCAAGATCACGACTGCACAGATGGAGGACTTCGCTCGAGTGATGCGGCGTCTCTTCGCGGGAGAGGTGATCGTTGGTCACGACGGTCCGATCGGGAAGTTTCCGGTATTGGCGCTCGATCCCACGTTCGACGAGAAGATCCCGCTCGGGATCACAGCCTTCGGTCAGAACACCCTCGCGCTGGCGGGGCGTGCGTTCGACTGTGTGATCTTGCACACGTTCTTCACCGACGAGACGTTGGTGCGGTGCGTACGAACCGTCAAGGAATCGGCCGAGCGAGCCGGTCGCGATCCGGCGGCGGTACGTGTGTGGTCGTGTTTCGCCACCATCGGTGACCACATTCCAGAGGACATTCGCCTCAAGAAGACGGTCGGGCGGTTGGCCACCTATCTCCAGGCGTACGGCGATCTGATGGTCAGCACCAACGGCTGGGACCCGGCTGTGCTCGAACGTTTTCGCCAGGACGATTTCGTTCGGTCGTTCCGCGGAGCGCTCGACGGTGTGGCCACCACGGAGCAACTCGAACACGTCGCAACGCTGATCCCGGACGAATGGCTGGCCCCGGCCGCCACCGGCTCGCCCGAGAACTGTGTTCGCAAGATCAGAGAACAGTTCGATCTCGGTGCCGACGGCGTGATCCTGCACGGCGCCAGTCCACACGACCTCGAACCCATCGTGACCGAATACGCGAGGACTCGTCCGACCGGACGATTCGATCATCTCGCTGCCAATCCAGGAGGCTGACGTGCCCATCGCGCGCAATGGTTCGCTCGAGATCTATTACGAAGTGTTTGGTCGCGATGATGACCCACTCTTGATTCTCGTCAACGGTCTCGGCAACCAATGCATTGCCTATCGATCGGGACTCATCGACGAGTTCGTGCAGCGAGGTTTCCGGGTTGCCCGATTCGACAATCGGGACGTTGGTCTCTCGAGCGATGGACCTGACGGTTACACGCTCGGTGACATGGCGTCGGATGCAGTGGCGGTTCTGGACGCGATCGGCGATGCGAGGGCTCACTTCTTCGGCGCATCCTTGGGCGGCATGATCGTGCAGACGGTCGCCATCGAACACGCCCAGCGAGCTCTGTCGATCATCTCGGTCATGTCGACGACCGGAGACAAAGAGGTGGGTGGCCCGACCGAAGAGGCGCGAGAACTGCTGCTGACTCCGGGCTCGACCGATCGCGACAGAGCGATCGAACTGCACCTGGCTGGTCAGAAGGTGTGGGGGAGCCCTGGACTGGTCGAGTGGGAGGCTCAACGGCAGATCGCCGGGGAGTTGTTCGATCGAGCCTGCCGTCCTGACGGTGTGGCCCGTCAGTATCGCGCCGCGCGCGCCGACCGTTCGCGAACCGATCGTCTACGTGCGGTGACGGTCCCGTTCCTGGTTCTGCACGGCACGGCCGACACCTTGATCGACATCTCAGGGGGTCGTCGCACGGCCGAGGTCGTGCCGAACGCGACGTTCGTGGCCATCGAGGGCATGGGTCACGACTGGCCGCGCCACTTCTGGCCGCGTCTGGCCGACGAAGTTGCGCGCTTCGCCCTACAGTCGTGAGCGGAGATTCCGATGACTGACACGACCCACACCCCCGACCGTCAGCCCGTCAGCGACTGGGCGACCGACTACGACATCTTCGACCCGGAGTACGTGCGCAACCCGTTCGTCGTCTGGGACGACCTGCGCGAACGCTGCCCGATCGCACACTCCGATCGCTGGGGTGGATCGTGGCTTCCCACCAAGTACGAGGACGTCACGCGAATTGCCCGTGACATCGAGCGGTTCCCATCGGGTGGCGGCATCGCCGTGATTCCGCCGGTCGGCCTCGACGGCGCTCCCGGCCCCGGAGCCGGCGTACCGGTTCTTCCCTACGGTGTTCCGCCCATCAGCGCCGACCCGCCGTTGCACACCTGGACCCGACGGCTGATCCTCCCCTGGATGAGTCCTCAGAAGACCGCGACGTACGAGCCCATGACCAGAGCCCTGTGCGACAAGTTGATCGATGGCTTCATCACTTCCGGTCAAGCCGACGTGGCCGCTGATTACGCCCAGCAGATTCCGGTTCGCGTGATCGCCCACATCCTCGGAGTGCCACCCGAACTCAGCGACACCTTCACGGGCTGGGTCCGTGACGTTCTGGAGTTCGCCTACGACCCCGAGCGGCGTCGACACGGAGTCATGGGGGTCGTCGGTTTCTTCCAGAACGCACTGGCCGACCGGCGGGTGAACCCGTCCGACGACTTGATCTCCGAACTGCTGCACACCGAGGTAGAT
>VERK01000339.1 GCA_018882725.1 Actinomycetota bacterium
GTCCGGTTCGCCTGCTGGTGCGCGGCGTCGCCAGTCCGAGCGTGTTCGGAACCGATCGACTCTCCGATCTGGCTCGCCTCGACGACGCTCCCCCGCTGATCTTCACGCCGAATCACCACTCGCATCTCGACACCGCGATCATGGCGTCGGTCGTCCCCGAACCGTGGCGGTCGAAGCTCGTCGTCGCGGCGGCGGCCGACTACTTCTTCGACAAGCGCTGGAAGGCCACCATGGCTGCGTTGTCGCTGAACGCGATTCCGATCGACCGCGAAGTGACGGGACGCAAGTCGTCCGACATGATCAAGGCCCTCGTCGAAGACGGATGGAGTCTCGTGATCTATCCCGAAGGTGGCCGCTCACCCGGCGGGTGGGGCCAGGAGTTCAAAGGTGGCGCGGCGTACCTGTCGAGTCGCACCGGTGCCGCCGTGGTTCCGGTGTTCATCGACGGAACTGGTTCGATCTTCGGCAAAGGAATGAAGCGTCCGCGGCCAGGAACCACCAAAGTGGTGTTCGGCCATCCGATGTCCGGCCTCGACGGGGAGAACACCCGCCGATTCGCGGCCCGTATCGAAAAGGCCGTCACGGCGCTGGGCGATGAGTCGCTCACTGATTACTGGAGCGCGCGCCAACGCTCGGCGCGCAACGAGAACCCCGCACTCACCGGCCCCGACTACACCGGCTGGCGACGTCAATGGGCGCTGTCCGAGCGACGGGCCCTCGGCACGGCCGGCCAACGACGTCGACAGAAGCGGCGTTGGCCCGATCTGGGCTGACCACTCGCGAGCGCGCTACGGCTGCGGGTTCTTGGTGCGGGCCGGGATGTTGATCTCGTCACCCGGCAGGATCACGACACTCGAGTCGACCCAGCCATTGGCGGCCAGCAACGCCGACACTTCCACACCCCACTTGTCGGCGATGCGCGACAACGAGTCTCCGGCTTCGACCACGTACTTGCCCTGACCCGGCTGCGGACCAGGAGCGGTGGTGTCGACCGGAATCGGCATACCGGGCAACGTGGTCGTGACGTTGGCGGCACCGGGCGGAATGAGGATCACTTGTCCGGGCGACAGCGGATGCAAGATGCCGTCGGCCCACGCGTTGTAACTGGCGATGTCTTCGGCCTTCACGCCGAAACGCGACGCGATGGCGTACATCGAGTCACCGGCCAGGACGGTGTAAGTGAGAGGCGGCGGCAACGTGTTGGCCGGGTCGACCGTGACGACCACCGACGGCGGCGTGGTGGCGTAGTTGGTGGACGTGAGCGGGCGCAACGTGGTGGACGATGCGTTGGGATCACTGCCGCAGGCGACCGCACCGAACGATGCGGACGCGATCACGATGGCGCTCACGAGGGGTCGACGCACGGCCGACAATCTACTTCAGAC
>VERK01000340.1 GCA_018882725.1 Actinomycetota bacterium
CATCGGCGGGTTGGTCCAGAGGTGCGGGTTGGGCTTGCCGCCCTCCTTCGGGAACGAGAAGTCGTACACGTACTCCGACTCGGGAAGAATGACCGTTCCGAGTTCGCAGATCACACTGCCTTCGCGCTGGTTCGCCTCGGCCAATTCCTTGGTGGGCTCTTCGAGCACCAAACCGTTGATGAACACCACATCGGCCGACTCGAGCGTGGCGGCCACACTCGGCGGCGGCTCGTACGTGTGGCTGTTGGTTCCTTCCGGAACGATGCCGGTGATCTCGGTCGGAGTTCCGGCCGCGATGTTCGCCGCGATGCTCGTGATGGGAGCGACCGTGGTGGCCACGCGCACCGCGCGACCCGTGACCGGCGCCGGCAACGGGCAGGCCGCGCTCACGTCGGGTGAGAACGTGCCCGATTCGTCGTCACCTCCACAAGCGGCAAATAGCAGTAAACCGGCGACGGACAACGACAGAGCACGACGGGAGGACTGGGGGGTCATGACACCACCCTACCGGGGACTCAAAGGCCCTGCTAGATCGGTGTTTGTTGAGCGGAACGGTCGGCTTTGACCGACCCGAGCGCCCTCCGGTCCGACGCGGTCAGTTGACTCGTCGCTCCCGGCCGGCCCAGTAGGGCTCGCGTAGGTCCTTCTTCAGGATCTTGCCACTGGGGTTGCGCGGGAGCAGGTCGATCCAGGTGACGCTGGTGGGGCACTTGAACTTGGCCAGGCGCTCACGCGCGAAATCGATGATCTCCTGCTCGGCCACCTCGACGCCGGGCTTGCGCACGACGATCGCCTTCGGGGTCTCACCCCACTTGTCATCGGGCACGCCGATCACGGCCACGTCGGCGATGGCCGGATGCGACATGAGCACGTTCTCGACTTCGGCCGGGTACACGTTCTCGCCACCCGACACGATCATGTCCTTCACGCGGTCGTGGATGTAGAGATAGCCGTCCGCGTCGAGATAACCCGCGTCTCCCGAACGGAACCAGCCGTCCTTGGTGATCGACTTGGCCGTCTCCTCGGGCATGTTCCAGTAGCCGAGCATCACTTGTGGTGAACGAATCCAAATCTCGCCCACCGCACCTTGCGGACAGTCGGTCATGGAGTCGGTGTCGACGATTCGCACTTCAACACCCGGACCGGGAAGGCCACAACTACGCAGGCGATGCTTGTTAGGGCCGTTCGGATCGTGATCGGCCGGGGGCAGGTTCACGACGGCACCGGTCGTCTCCGTGAGACCGTACGCCTGCCAGAACTTGCACTTGAAGACACGCACGCAGTTGCGCAGCACCTCTTCTGAAATCGGTGCGGCGCCGTAGACGATCACCTGCAGACTCGAGAAGTCGGCTTCTTCGGCCCCCGGAACCATGAGC
>VERK01000143.1 GCA_018882725.1 Actinomycetota bacterium
TCGTAGGCCGGGGCGACTTCCACGATGTCGATGCCCACCACGTCGTGTTCGAGACACAGCGTGCGGACCATGCGCAGTAGATCGGCCGCGACGATGCCACCGGGCTCGGGTGTGCCGGTGCCCGGGGCGTAGGCCGGATCGAGACTGTCGACGTCGATGGAGATGTAGAGCTTGTCGGCCGAGGCCAAGGCTTGGTCGACCGCCTCGCGCATGACGGTCTGGAAGCCGCGCTCCCAGATGTCGTGCATGGTGAACCAGCGCATTCCTTGCGCGCCCATCCAGTCGAACACGTCCTTCGGCGGCCAGTAGCCACGCAGACCCACCTGCACGAAGTGCGAACCGGGAATGGCTCCGCTCTCGATGAGTCGACGCATCGGCGTGCCGTGGCTGGCGAGATTGCCGCCGATGATGTCGGCGGTGTCGGCATGAGCATCGAAGTGAACCATGCCGACGTTGCCGTAACCATGAGCAGCCGCCACTGCAGTCGCGGACGGCCAGGTGATGGAGTGATCGCCGCCGAGCACCAGCGGGACGATGTGGCGATTCGCCACTTCGGCGATGCGGGCCTTGATGTTGGCGTGGCTGAGTTCGGTGAGTCCGTGCGGACAGTAGGCATCACCGAAGTCGACGACTTCGAGCCAATCGAAGATTTCGATACCGAGATCCATGTGGTACGTGCCCGGTTCGTACGCCTGGGTACGAATCGCGCGCGGACCGAATCGTGCGCCGGGGCGATTGGTGGTGGAGTTGTCGAACGGCGCACCCACGATGGCCACGTCGGGTTGCCACGCATCGAGATCGGATGGCTCGGTGAGGAACGGACGCTGGCCGAACGTGGAAAGACCGCCGAAGCTGTAACCGAGGTCGAGTTGCTCGCGAAGTCCGTCGGGAAGTTCGCGTCGCGGAGTGTCGCGCCCGTCGGCTGAGGCCATGCGCGTCACGCTACCGATACATGACGAGAGCCCCGAGTGGTGCTGCCGGTTACCCGGCGCTCCATCGGGGCTCTCGAGATCGAGGTCATCCACCAGCGATCGATCGAGGGTTGTTACCCTTCGCTCGCTCACTTGACTCGCCCGTCGGAGTTGCCCCCGGCGGGCGAGTGCCATTTCAGGGTCCGATCCGTGTGGCCCGGAAGTTGCCCTCCGAGACCCCGAACCCACCGGCGCCCGCATGGTTGCCCACGGGTCGCCCGTGCGAACCTCCCCATGCCACCTCGGGAGGTCTCCCTCGCGAAGCGGCCGATCGGAGATCCGAATGTGTGTGCCGGGGTTGCCCCCGTCACCCACAGGACGTCGATGACCTCTCCCGAGCCGCTCGTGTGGCCGGGACCCACTAGAGGGCCGGAGCCCTGCGCTGGATCTCGTCACCGTTTTCGTCCCGGTGAGAAGACTGTGCCAGTCACATAAGTCCTGGTCAAGGGATATTTTTCTACTCACAGGGTTATCCCCGAACTTTCCCGTCAATCCACAGAAATCGGGGATTTGTTCACTCTTGATTCACACCGTTGCCCACAGGTCGTCCACAGACATCGGCGGCTCCGCGTTGACGCTTCGGTCAACCGAACGGTTGACTGAGGGGCGATGAACGCCATGTCTGCTTCCGCCGCCTTTGCGATCATCATTATTCGCTAGCGCACGGGGTCGTCCTCGTGCGCACACGCCGCCCAGTGGGCGGCGTTTTTGTTTTACCGCTCACGAAACGACCGCGACCAACCGATAACCACGACCAAGAAGAACGAAAAGGAATCAGCGACATGAGCGACATGATCGAAGTCTTCGACACCACGTTGCGCGACGGCCTGCAAGTGGAAGGCGTGTCGGCCACGGTGGAGGACAAACTCCGTATCGCCGAACAACTCGACCATCTCGGTGTTCACTTCATCGAGGGTGGTTGGCCGGGAGCCAACCCCAAGGACATCGAGTTCTTCGCGCGCGCCGCACATGATCTCCGCTTGTCAACGAGCACGCTGGTGGCCTTCGGCTCCACGCGTCGTCCGCGCGGAAAGGTCGATGACGATGCGACTCTGCGCAACCTTCTCGATGCCAACACCAGTGCGGTGTGCATCGTGGCGAAGAGTTGGGACTACCACGTTCTCGAAGCGCTGCAGACCACGCTCGACGAGGGTGAGGCGATGATCGCCGACTCGGTCGAGTACTTGGTGGGTAACGGTCGCCGCGTTCTGGTCGACATGGAGCACTTCTTTGACGGTTACAAGCGCAACCCCGAGTTCGCGCTGCGCGCGCTCGAAGCGGCGATCGTGAAGGGTGCGTCGCACGTCGTTCTGTGCGACACCAACGGCGGCAGCCTCCCGCACGAGGTGCAGAACATCGTGGCCGATGTGAAGCGCCACATCGGAAACGACGCCGTCATCGGCATCCACTGTCACGACGACACCGGTTGTGCCGTGGCCAACTCGGTGGCCGCGGTGCTGAGCGGCGCTCGCCACGTGCAGGGCACGCTCAATGGTTTGGGCGAGCGGACTGGCAACACCAACCTCACCACGGTCATTCCCAATCTCCAGTTGAAGATGGGTTACGAGTGCCTGCCCGCTGGTCGTATCGAGAGGCTCACCGCCGTGAGCAATCACGTGGCCGAAGTGTTGAACCGTCCCCTCAATCCGCAGGCTCCGTACGTGGGTGCGTCGGCGTTCGCTCACAAGGCTGGTCTGCACGTGAGTGCGATCGCCCGGGCCAAGGATGCATACGAACACGTCGACCCCGATCTGGTGGGCAACGGAACGCGCTTCGTTGTGAGCGAGATGGCCGGACGCGCGACCATCACCATGAAGGCCGAAGAGCTCGGCTTGCCCATGGATGGTCCGGCGGTCAACCAGGTGATCGACGATCTCAAGCGTCTCGAGCACGAGGGCTACCACTTCGAAGCCGCTGACGCTTCGCTCGAACTGCTCATGCGGCGCGCGACCGGTTGGGAGCAGTCGTACTTCCGCGTGGAGAGCATGCGTGTGATCACCGACGAGACGATGACTGGTGCATTCAGTACCGAGGCCACGGTGAAGGTGTGGGTGGGCCCCGAGGGCTCGGCCACCCGTCACGTGTTCACGGCCGAAGGAAACGGTCCGGTCAATGCGATCGACAAGGCGTTGCGCGCCGCCGTGATGCAGGCCTACCCGCAGATCGCGCGTGTTCACCTCACCGACTACAAAGTGCGCATCCTCGATGGGGCAACCGCGACCGGCGCGGTGACCCGTGTACTCATCGACGCGAGTGACGGCGAGCGCACCTGGACCACCATTGGTGTGAGCCCCAACATCATCGAAGCCTCGTGGCGAGCCCTCGAGGAATCATTGGTGTACGGACTCCTGCACGCTTCGAACTGACCCCCTCGCACAACTACGCTTCGAACATGGCTGCCCCCAAGCACGCGCCCGCTCCGGTGATCGACGACGTTCGTTCGTATTCGTCACCCGACTTCGTTCCGTCACCCTGGACGCCCGATCGTCCTGGCGACCTCGAGGCCGGTCAGCCGTCGGGGGAGCGGCTCGGTTATCAGGGGCCCGACCAGGGTTACGGTCTCACCCTCGCCAACCGCTTTCGTCCGCGTCTGCACACCGGTGAGCTGGCGGGCGACGATGCGGTTCGCGGCTGCCTGAACATCGCGTTGCGTCGAGCGTCACTTTTCGGCCGTGCACCGGTCGTTCACGATCTCACGATCGCGTTCACGATGTGGGGTTTCCTCGATGCCAATCCGCCGGCCGACCTCGTGACGCGACGTGTCGAGTTGTTCGAGGGTGTCGGTCACGTCCATCACTACAAAGAGGGTCGACTCATCGCCGACCTCGTTCCCGAATCGACGTTGCGGTCCACACCGGCTCAGGTCGCGGCGGCGTATCCGGGTTCGTGGCGTTTGCTCACGGGTGCCTGACCAACTGTCCCGTCGACGCACCAGCGTTTAGCCTGGGCGCGTGACCGACTACCGCGCACCGCTCCACGACATCGACTTCGTTCTCAACCGCGTCTGCGGGCTCGACCGCATCTTGTCGTTGCCCGGCTACATCGAGGTCGATTCGTCGGTCGTTCGCGATCTCCTGGCCGAAGCTGCTCGCTTCATGGAAGAGAAGGTCGCGCCGCTCAACCGCGTGGGTGACGTGCACGGGGTGAAGCGCAACGCCGACGGTTCCATCACCACCGCACCGGGTTTCATCGAGGCCTATCAGGCGTATGTCGATGCCGGTTGGGGAGCGGTTCCGTTCGACATGGGATACGGCGGCGGCGGATTCCCGTGGATGGTCGGCGTGGCCCTGCAAGAAATTCTCACCTCGGCGAACATGGCGTTCTCCATGTGCCCGTTGCTGACGCAAGGTGCGATCGACGCGATCATGCACCACGGCAGCGAAGAGCAGAAGATGACGTATCTGCCCAAGATGATCACCGGTGAGTGGTCGGGCACCATGAACCTCACCGAACCAGATGCCGGCAGCGACGTGGGTGCGGTTCGCACGCGCGCGCTGCGTCAGACGGACGGCACGTATCTCATCACCGGCACCAAGATCTACATCTCGTTCGGTGAGCACGACATGGCCGAGAACATCGTCCACCTGGTGCTGGCACGCACTCCCGACGCTCCGCCAGGAACCAAGGGCATCTCGTGCTTCATCGTTCCGAAGTTCCTCATCAACGCCGATGGTTCGCTCGGTCGGCGCAACGACGTCACCTGTGTGTCGGTCGAGCACAAGTTGGGCATTCACGCCAGCCCCACCTGTGTGTTGTCGTACGGCGATCAGGGCGGCGCCGTGGGCTATTTGATCGGTGAAGAGAACCGCGGCATGCAATACATGTTCACGATGATGAACCAGGCTCGCTTGTCGGTGGGTCTGCAGGGTCTGTCACTCGGAGAGCGGGCGTATCAGCAGGCCCTCCGTTACGCACGCGAGCGTCGTCAGGGCCGCGCCCCGGGCGCGCCGGCGGGCGAGAGTTCGCCCATCATCGATCATCCCGACGTCAAGCGCATGCTGCTCACGATGAAGGTGACCAACGAAGCGTTACGTCGACTCACCTATTGGAACGCCGCGTGCATCGACGTGGCGAGCCATCACCCCGATGCGACCGAGCGCGAGTGGGCTGCCGATCTGGCCGCATTGCTCACACCGCTGTCGAAGGGTTGGGGCACCGACATGGGTGTGGAGATGACGGGCATCGCCGTGCAGATCCACGGCGGTATGGGCTTCGTCGAAGAGACGGGTGTGGCGCAGCACTATCGCGACGCGCGCATCGCCACCATCTACGAGGGGACCAACGGCATCCAGGCCATCGACTTGGTGGGTCGCAAACTCGGTCTACGCGGCGGCGAAGTGGTGAAGCGCCATCTCGACGCCATCGCCGAAGCGGCTACCCGGTTGAAGAAGCATCCCGATCTGGTGGAAGCAGCCAAGGCTCTCGAGGCGAGTCTGCAGGCCACGCAGCGGGCGACCGAATGGCTCATGGCTCACGCCACCGATCCTTTGTCGATGCTGTCAGGCGCTACACCGTACCTGCGCATGTTGAGCACCGTCACGGCCGGCTTCCTACTTGCCGAGTCGGCGCTGATCGCGCGCGATCATGCGGCCGATGTGGGTGATGCAGTGGTGGCCGAGCGCGTTGCTTCGGCCCGCTTCTTCTGCGAACAGTTGATGCCGGCGTCCGACGGACTCGTGGGTGCCGTCACCGGTGACGCGCAGCTGCTGATGTCGTCGATCTGACGATCAGGCTGGTGCGTCGACCGCGTGCTCGGTGAGCGCGGCCAGATCGCAGAATTCGAGAGCAGACACGTGGGTGGCGGCGAGAACGACGCGTGG
>VERK01000144.1 GCA_018882725.1 Actinomycetota bacterium
GAACCGAGACAGCCCCGACCGTGGAACTCCACAGCCTAGCGAAGTAAAACGCTGACGTTATAAATCCTGACTCGTTGGCTGGCTTACAATAGCGCGAGACTCGTTTTAGACGTACCTTTATGCCGACTACGCCACAACCTATGATTACCGAAGGGTCTTTCCTGACGCTTCATTACCGATTGTCTTCTCAGCAGGGTGAGTCGATTGTCAGTACGTTTGAAGAAAATCCGGCAACACTGCAGATCGGCTTAGGTCAGCTTGCCCCTTTTCTTGAGCAGTGCCTGATGGGATTAGCTGAAGGCACTCACCGGATATTTGATCTATCGCCGGAGCAGGCGTTTGGTCCGCGCAATCCTGAGTTATTGCAGAGGGTTTCACTAGCTACTTTGCGTGAAAACTCCGATGCCGATGCGGACTATGCCGTCGGGGATTTGGTTGATTTCGCGGCCCCAGGTGGCGGACGGTTTGCAGGTGTGTTGCGTGAGATGGGCGAGCACACTGCGTGCAGCCGGGATGTGCAGTTCAGGCGCGACGGCGGCGTACATCCGCCGCACCATCGGCGCCACCGTGTCGATGCCATCGGCGACGCAGGCCAGAACCTGAGCCTCGCGAGCGAGGCGATGGTCGTAGTACGCGGAAAGGAACGGCCCCGGGTCGGTGACCGGCGCGCCGTGAGTGGGCCACAACACTCGGTCGCCACGGCGTTGAACCTTGGCGAGTGACGTGAGGTAATCGCGCATGTCGCCGTCGGGTGGCGACACGATCGTGGTGCTCCAACCCATGATGTGATCGCCGGTGAACAGAGCCTCTTCTTCATCGAGGGCCACGCACATGTGATTCGACGTGTGTCCAGGTGTGTGCACCGCGCGCAGCGTCCAACCGTCGCCCGCCACCGCCACATCGCCGTCGTCGACCTGAATGTCAGGAACAAAGCCGGTGTCGACCGACTCGCGCATCTCCGCGTCGTCGGGATCGAGCCCGGCCTTGCGCGCGATCTCGCGCTCCTCTTCGATCTGCTCGGCGGTCTTGGGTGGTGGAGCCAACGACTCCATCACTTTCATGTCGGCGTCGTTGTCGAGAATGCCGACGTCTCCATGCGGTTTCCACGAAACCGTGGGAGCACCGGTGAGTTCACGAGCCCACGCCGCCAGACCCACGTGGTCGGTGTGGCAGTGCGTGATCACGATCGCGCGTACCTCGTGATCACGAACCGCGTCTTCGAGAGCCCGGCGATGCTCGGGGAGATCGGGGCCGGGGTCGATGATCGCGATGTCACGGCCTGCCCCCACCACATAAGTGCCGGTTCCGGTGAACGTGAACCGCGATGGATTGCGCGCGACGACGCGCCGAATGAGCGGGCTCACCGACGCGACGGTTCCATACTCGAGCGAATCGATCGGAGGAACGAAGGGGATGCCAGCCATCGGAGATCAGTTCTGGCTTCCGACTGCGGTCGCCAGTGATCCGACGATACGCACTTCTCCCACCGGTCGTCCATGGCCGAGGACGGGTGATGCGAACGCACTCGGGTCGACCAACGACGTGTCGACACCGAGAAGGGACAACGCACCGCGCATGATCGGTGGACGAGCACGATTGGCTCCGTCGGCCACCTTCATGGCCACGGCGCGGCCATCGGGAAGCGCCACGGCGAACACACCTTCAGCCCCGTCCTTGGCCATCAGTCCAGGAACCCCCCGCATTACGAGCGTCACGTCGCGCTTCGGTCCGCCCACCATCTCGGGATGAGAGGTCATAGCGCGATGAATACGCCGGCCGTGTTCACCCGCTTCACCCGTGGCCAGGTTGCGAAAGGCGCGGGCCAAGCCGAGAAGGCTGATCACGTGCGCCGGCGCACCACAGCCGTCGACACCGATCGCCGCGACCGTGCCAGAGGTCAATGCCGGAAGCGAATCGGTGATGGCGCGTTGCAGTGGATGATTTTCGGACAGGTAGGTCGCATCGCGAGACCATCCGGCCGCCACACAGGTGGCGAGCATTCCCGCGTGCTTGCCCGAACAGTTCTGCTGGAGAGACGATTCGCTGCCTCCGCGCCGCAGGACATCATGGGCCTCGTGGTCGTCGAGGGGAAGGTCGGGTGTGTTGCACAAAGCGCTCTCGTCGAGGCCGACGGTCGCCAGGATGCGATGAACTCCTTCGAGATGTTCCGGCCGGCCATCGTGGCTCGAGCACACCAGTGCGAGCAGGTCGTCGGGAAGGTCGAGGCCACTGGCCAACATCGCGCTGGCCTGGAGCGGCTTCATCGACGAACGCGGATAGATGTCGAGGGCCGGGTCGCCGGCGGCGAACGCCACGCGACCATCGCAGTCGAGAGCGACCACAGCCGCGTGATGAACCGACTCGAGCTGACCACTGCGAAACGACGCTGCGATCGGTTCGTAGCCGGTCAGCGGATCGACCGAACTGTTGGTCATGCGCCGCGGCCCCGTCGGAAGCGACGGCGCTCACCGGACGAGTGTTCAGTATTTCGCTCGTGTCGCTTCGGCTTCTTGTCGGCAACGCGAACGAGCGGGTTGTCGATCAGTTCGTGTCGCTCGCCCGAAGCAGACGCCAGTGCCACTGCCATGGCCGCCACGGGCAATGCCAGCACGGCGCCGACGGGCCCGAGTAGGGCGGCACCGGCAATAGCCGAACCGAATGACACGGCCGGATGTATCTCCATGGTTCGCGCGGTGATGCGCGGAGCGATCAAGAAGTTCTCCAACTGCTGATACAGAATGATCACGAGCACGACCGCCAGCGCCTTGATGGGCGAATCGATGAACGTGAGAAGAATCGGGAGGACTCCGGCGACGTAGGTTCCGATCACCGGGATGAACTGCGAGATCAGGCCGACCCAGATGGCCAGCGCGACCGGGGCGGCGGTGCCGATCGACTGGAACGCGATCCAGTGCACGAGCGCCGACGCTCCAGCGAGCAACGCCCGCGAGTACAGGTAGCCACCGGTCTTGTCGATCGCGAGATCCCAGGTGTCGAGCACACGCTGCTGCCGGGCCGCCGGGAGGCGGCTGCAGATGGCGCGGCGCATGCGCGGGCCGTCAGCCACCAGATAGAAGGTGAACAACATCACCGAGAATCCCTGCAACAGAAGACCGAGTGCGGTGACAGAAAGTTGCAACGCGTCGTCTTGTCGATTGCGAATGAATTCCTGCACCGAGCCATTCGGGTCCTGGATGCTGTCGTTCACGGCCCCGGCGTCGATGTTGGCGCCGAACGTGTCGTTCAGGAAGTTGACCGTGCGATTGACATAGCGCTCGGAGTTCTGCAGCAAGTCGGCCACCTGTGTGCCGACCAGGGTTCCGATCGCCACGACGAAGACGAGAACCGCCGCGACGACGCCGAGCAGGATGACGAGCGTCGAACGGCCGCGAGGCCAGCCACGACGGGCCAATCTCGCCACGCCGGGTTCGATGGCCAGCGCCAAGAACAGCGACACCAGCAGCAAGATGAGCAGCGAGAACAAACGGTCGTACGCGTAGCGAACGAGGATCGTGGCCAGGAATCCGAGCCAGAAGACGATGACGGCTTTCCAGATCCAGCGCGGCATCTTCGAGGAGTTCGGATCGAACTCGACTCCGCCGGTCTTCTGACCATCCGACATGTGACGAGCGTACTGATCCGGACAGAGCAGTCCACCGCGGGAGATGGAACGATGAAGCCGTGAACGCCAAGGCCCACCGTCCCTCGCCGATCGAACCCGTGCGCTCGGTCCTGGCCGACGCCGTTCGCTCACGTGTGGTGGGTGCCAATGCCGATCAGCGGGCGAGCGAACTGTTCACCGCTCCCGGTCCGCGTTGGTTCGACGAGACCCGTCCCATCCGCATCGTGCACTCCGACACCGCCATGTTCATCGGAGGGTTGCGCGCCCTGCTCTTCCAATCCCTTCACCCATTGGCCATGGCCGGCGTTGCCCAACACAGCGATTACCGCCACGACCCCTGGGGGCGCTTGCAACGAACCGCCGACTTCCTCGCCGCCACCACGTTCGGTCCGGACACCGAGGCCACCAAGGCCATCGAGATGGTGAAGCGCGTTCACACGCGTGTTGTCGGTACCGCGAGCGACGGCCGTCGCTACAGCGCGAACGACCCGCACCTCTTGAAGTGGGTGCACCTCGCCGAGGTCGATTCGTTCTTGCAGTCGCACCGCCGCTTCGGAGAGACCACTCTGACGAACGCTGACGCCGATCGTTACGTGGCCGACATGGCCGTGATCGCCGATCGTCTCGGTGTGATCGAACCTCCCACCTCGGCTCTGCAACTCAAGCGTCAACTAGCCGAGTACCGTCCCGAGTTGAAGAGTTCCCGAGAGGCGCGCGAAGCAGCTCGCTATCTGCTGGTCACTCCCCCGCTGCCGATGATCGCCCGGCCGGTGTACGGCGTGATCGCCGCCGCGGCCGTGAGCCTGCTTCCCGTGTGGGCACGGGTACCGCTCCGCCTGCCCTGGTTCCCGGTGAGTGAGCGCGCGATCGTGCGGCCGGCCGGCGACGTTCTGGCCCGAGCCATGCGGTGGGCCCTTGGTCCCGACTCACCCAGTCGACAGGTTCCGGCGGCGTTTCAAGCCGACGTCTGAATCAGACCCGCCGCGACGAACGTTTGACGAGTTCGTCGTACAACGACTGCTGTGCCGGGTCGGTGGACGCCGTGTCTTCCGGATGCCACTGCACTCCGACGAGCCACTGACCCGAACCGGTGTGTTCGAGGCCTTCCACGAGACCATCGGCCGACGACGCGGTGACCTTCAGACCCTTGGCGATCTCGTCAAGACCCTGATGATGGAACGACGCCACTCGCACCTTGGTAGCGCCCATCGCTGAGGCCAACTTCGAGCCCTTGACGATCGAGACGTCGTGCAGCACGAAGTCCTGACCAGCCGGGAACTTCGAGGGAGCATGTTGCACTGAGGTCTCGCCGATGTGCTGGATGAGCGAACCACCCAAGGCCACGTTGACGAGTTGGATTCCGCGGCACACGGCCAACGTGGGCATCTTGGCGGCCAGGGCGGCGCGAACGAGCGCCATTTCGAAGTGATCCTGTTCGGGATTCACTCCGTACACGTGCGGCTGGCGCTGCTGGCCGTACAAGTGCGGATCGACATCGGCTCCACCCATGAGCACCAGACCGTGGAATCGATCGAGAAGTTCGACGGCATCGTCGTGCCGAAGTTCGCGCGGGCTGAGCGTGACGGGTTCGCCGCCGGCACGAAGAACGGCGTCGAGATACACCCGACCAGCGAACGAAATGGCACTGCGCGAGACGCGTCCAGCGGCGGCCACTCGTCCAGCGATCGCGATGAGTGGCCGAGACATGCAGTCAGGCTAACGACGAGAGCCGAGCGACCGGCGAAGAGGAGCCGCCAGGTCGCCCCGTCGGCCCACCACCACGTCGTCGAGTTCGAGCCACGCAGCCATGTCGGTCAACTCGTCGCGCAAGGCCGCGACCACCGCGGCTTTGTCGACACCCGGCTCACCGAACACACCGTGCACGAGGAGCGATCCCCCCGCACGATCGGCTTTCAGATCGACGCGCCCCACCAACGTGTCACCGAGAACGAAGGGCAGAACGTAGTAACCGAAACGTCGCTTCGGAGCCGGCGTGTAGATCTCGATGCGATAGTGGAAGTCGAAGAGACGTTCGGCGCGCTTACGGTTCCACACAACCGGATCGAACATCGACAC
>VERK01000145.1 GCA_018882725.1 Actinomycetota bacterium
GCCGAGGAGGACACCCCGCGGGATCACCTCGTGATGGCCGCCGATGCGTTCGACCGCACCTGTCGACGGGCGATCGAACTGATTCGCAGCGGAAACCTGTAACGGCGAGCTCGCCGCGAAGCGGCGGCTCAGCCCCGCTTCGACTGCAGCAACGCCGTGACGGCTTTGCCGTCAGCCTTGCCCTTGCTGGCCTTCATGATCGCGCCGACGAGCGCACCCATGGCCTTCTCTTCACCCGCGCAGAACTTGGCCCACGCATCGGCCTGCGCCGCGATCACTTCGTCGACCATCGCCTCGAGAGCACCGGTGTCCATGGCCTCGAAACCCTTGGCCGCGGCGATCTTCTCGGCATCACCGCCACCGTTCGCGACGATCTCGGCGAGAACCGTCTTGGCCTGAGTGGACGTGAGTTTGCCCGAGGTCTCGAGCACGATCATCCGCGCCAGATCGGCTGCTGGCACCGCCGGCGTCGCGCCTTGCTCGGCGTACGCCTCTTTCACGTGAACGAGTGCGCGTGACGCGTCGGCGCCAGCGGCAGCCACCGCGAGCACATAATCGTCCTGGCCGCGTTCGACCACGACCATGATGGCCTCACCATCAGCTGGTGCACCCGTGGCCGACGACAGACGCGCCCGTCGCTCACGCGGCAACATCGGAAGAGCCGCGCGCACCGCGTCGATCCACGAAGCGTCCGGAGCCAACGGCACCAGGTCTGGTTCGAGGAAGTAGCGGTAGTCGTCGGCGTCTTCTTTGGTTCGCAGAGTGTGCGTGCGTCCGTCGTTCTCGTCCCAGTGACGCGTTTCCTGACGAACCTTTTCGCCACCTTCGATGAGTGCGATCTGTCGACGAGCCTCGTACTCGATGGCCCGACCGAGCGAGCGCACCGAGTTGACGTTCTTGATCTCACAACGCGTTCCGAGAGGCGCACCCGGCTTGCGCACGCTCACGTTGGCGTCACAGCGCATCGACCCCTCTTCCATCTTCGCATCGGATGCACCGATGGCCACGAGGATCTGGCGCAGTTCGGTGACGTACTGCTTGGCCTCGTCGGGCGTGGCGATGTCGGGCCGACCCACGATCTCGACCAGCGGAACACCAGCGCGATTGAAGTCGATGAGCGAATAGTCGGAGCCATGAATACGGCCGCCGGTTCCACCAATGTGCGTGCTCTTGCCCGTGTCTTCTTCGAGGTGTGCGCGCTCGATACCGATGCGCTTGCCGCCAGGCAGTTCGAGCCAACCGTCGATGTTGAGCGGAACGTCGTACTGCGAGATCTGGTACGCCTTGGGCATGTCGGGATAGAAGTAGTTCTTGCGGTGGAACGTGCACGCCTGCACCGAGCAGTTGAGGGCCAGGCCGATTCGCATCGCGAGTTCGACGGCCTGACGGTTGAGCACGGGAAGGGCACCGGGCAATCCGAGTGTCACCGGGTCGATGTGCGTGTTCGGATCGTCACCGAAACGATTGGCACTGGCCGAGAACAACTTGGTGGCCGTGGCGAGTTCGACGTGAACCTCGAGGCCCACCACCAACTCGTAGCCGTCGATCATGAACGTCTCGCTCACTTCGCACCTCCCGGCGCGACGCGCTCGAGATGGGCCGCCACCTGGAACATGACCGATTCGCCGAGAGTCGGTGCGAGCACCTGCACGCCGACCGGCAAACCGTGCGCACCGGTTCCGAAGGGCACGCTCATGGCCGGGTGACCAGCGAGGTTGGTGGGGATGGTGAAGACGTCGCACAAGTACATCGACAGCGGATCGTCGACCTTGGCCCCCACCGGGAACGCGACGATCGGTGACGTGGGCGTGAGAAGAACATCGGCCTTCTGATACGCGCGAGCGAAGTCGTCGGAGATCAGACGACGCACCTTGAGGGCCTTGCCGTAGTACGCGTCGTAGTAGCCAGCCGACAAGGCGTAGGTGCCGAGCATGATGCGGCGCTTGACTTCGTCGCCGAAACCAGCGGCGCGCGTCGCCATGTACATCGCATTGGTGTCGGCCGCATCCACGCGCAGGCCGTAACGCACGCCGTCGTAGCGGGCCAGGTTGCTGCTCGCCTCGGCCGGGGCGATGAGGTAATACGCAGTGAGGCCGTACTTCATGGAGGGCAGTTCGACGTCGACGATGGTGGCACCGGCCGCCGCCAACGCATCGAATGATTCGGCCAGACGTGCTTCGACCTCCGAATCGCTGCCGCCAGGAAGATCGGTGATGCGACCGATGCGTAGTCCCTTCACGTCGCGGTCGAGCGAAGCCTGCAACGACAAAGCGGGCTGCGGAATCGACGTGCTGTCGAGCGGATCGTGACCGCTCATCGCCTCGAGCAGAACCGCGGCATCGCGCACGTCGACGGTGAACGGACCGATCTGGTCGAGGCTGCTCGCGAACGCCACGAGTCCGTAGCGGCTCACGGTGCCGTACGTCGGCTTCACACCGACCACTCCGCACAGTGCGGCGGGTTGACGAATGGAACCACCGGTGTCGCTACCGAGACTCGCAGCGGCGAAACCAGCCGCAACGGCCGCGGCACTGCCACCGCTCGAACCACCCGACACGCGCGACGTGTCGTGCGGGTTGTACGTGACACCGAACGCCGAGTTCTCGGTGCTCGAGCCCATGGCGAACTCGTCGAGATTGGTCTTGCCCACGAACACGGCACCGGCTTCAGCCAACCGTGTGACGACCGTGGCGTCGTAGGGAGGCTTCCAGCCGTCGAGAATTCGCGACGAACAGGTGGTGGGTACTCCGCGCGTGCACATGTTGTCCTTCAGCGCGATCGGCACGCCGGCCAACGGACCGGGGTCGCGTCCGGCCTTCACGTCGGCGTCGACCTTGGCTGCCATGGAGCGGGCCTGCTCGCGGGTCACGAGATTGAACGCGTGGATCGACGACTCGCGAGCGTCGATCCGGGCCAGGTACTGGTCGAGAACGGCGACGGCCGACACCGATCCGTTGCGGACAGCGTTGGCGATGTCGACGGCGTTCGAAAGTTCGGCCACGTCAGCCCTCGAGTCCGATGATCGGAGGCACACGGAATCGACCGTCTTCGGCCGCTGGTGCCACGGCCAGGACCTCGTCGCGATCGAGACCGGGCTTCACCACGTCGTCACGCATCACGTTCACGAGCGGATAGGGCTGCGTCATCGGTTCGACAGCGCCCAGATCGAGAGCGTCGATGTCGGCGAAATGCTCGAGCATGCCGGCCAACTGATTGGTGAGTCGATCGACCTCAGCCGGGGTCACATCGAGGCGCGCCAGTCGCGCGACCTTGGCGACCGCGTCAGGGGAAATTCGAGCCTGGGGGGTTTCGGGCACGAAGATGAATGCTACGAGCCCGATAGGTGGACCAGCACGGCTCTTTCGGGCCACTGAACCGGCACCGGGAGGCCAACCGTCGCCAGATCTCGACCAGTGAGACGCACCGCGTCGATCGACCGCCCGAGCAACGAGGTCACCGTGTACACGCAATCGTCGATCAGCCCGGGAATCCGGACCGTGGTCGGCCTCAGCGAGTCGGGTGAATCGACCTGGGCCACCGAGATCACTGCTTCACGTCGATTGGCGGCGTAAACACCGTGCACCACCATCGACGGATCGGCGTCGAATCGAACGGTGTCGCCATGATGCAATAGGTGTCGCCACGTCCTGTAGGCATCGATGCCAGCGCGAAGATCGTCGAGATCGTCATTCGACATCGCGGTGACATCGGCTTCGACACCCAGGTGCCCGAAGAAAGCCGTGATCACGCGGAAGTTCATCGAGTGGCGGCGTCCCGCACTGTGCGACGGTGATGGGCCGACGTGTGCACCCATCACCTCGGGCGGGATCACCATCGAGGCTCTGTACTGAATGTGCTGACGCTCGAGCGCGTCGTTGTTGTCGCTCGTCCAGAAACGCTCGACTCGGGTGAGCACACCGAAGTCGATACGTCCACCACCGGATGCGCACGCTTCGAATTCGACCTCCGGATGACGTGCACGCAGCCAGTCGAGCAGTCGGTACATGGCGAGCGTCTGCTCGTGTGCGGCCGACTTTCCATCGGCTCCACTCCCCTGCACGAGCCAGCGATTCATGTCCCACTTCACGTAGGCGATCTCGTGATCGCGCAACAACGCGTCGAGTCGCCCGGCAATGTGCTCGAACGCATCGGACCGAGTGAGGTCGATCACCACTTGCTCACGACCCAACACAGGGTCGTACCCCTCGGTGGCCAGGATCCACTCAGGATGCGTCCGCAGAAGATCGGAGTCGGGGTTGGCCATCTCGGGCTCGATCCAGATTCCGAATTCCATTCCACGGCTGCGCACGTGCTCGATGAGAGGCGTCAACCCGTTCGGATACACGTCGGCCGACACGATCCAGTCGCCCAGACCCGATGAACTCGATCGACGTGAACCGAACCAACCGTCGTCCAGGACGAATCGCTCGATTCCGACCGTCGCGGCCACGTCGGCGAGAGCCGTCAGCCGATCTTCACGATGATCGAAGTAGACCGCTTCCCACGTGTTGAGGTGCACGGGCCGTGGCCCGAGATCACGGGGCAGTCGACGGCGCGCTTCGCGATGGAACGACCAGCTGGCCGCGTTGAAACCACTCGATGAATGAACCCCGACGACATCGGGCGTCGTGAACGATTCGCCGGGGTACACGCAGATCTCACCGGGATGGAACAACTCGCCCATCTGCACGTAGCGGCGCTCGTCGACCAGCCGTTCGGCGTAGGTGACGTGATTGCCACTCCAGGCGAGGTGCAGACCCCACACCTCGCCCGACCACTCGTCGGCCCGAATCTCACTCGCGAACACGAACGGTGGATGCTCGTGAGACGTGCGCCCCAATCGATTTTCGGCGGTCCAGGCACCACGGGGCCACACGAATCGCTCGAAGCGGAATTCGTCCGACCAGCGACCCGAGAACACGCCGAGTTCGGCGGCGACATGAGGGAGCGGCACCGACACGCTGAAGGCGTCGAGCATGTACGGAGAGTCACCACGATTCTCCACACTGACCGAGGCGACGAACGCTCCGCTGTGTGTGAGAAAGATGGTCGTCGTCAGTGCGAGTTCGGCCACCTCGTCGATGCCGCGAACGACGAGGCGTTCGCCGTCGGAAACGACATCGCGACGATGTGACTCGTACGAGAAGCGCGGCGCCCACACGCGTCCGCCCCGACGGTGCCCCGACAGGCCCGGGCGTCCGGGAAACCCGTCTCCGTGCATGGGCACGACGCTGATGGGAGCGATCACATCGATCGTTCCGGGTGGTGCCGGCCTGACCGGCGGTGGCGACACCGAATCGACCGGGCGACCCCAATGGAGGATGACCGGAACGCCTGATGAGCAGTCGACCACGAGACTCGTGGATTCATTGCACAGGTGCTCGATCACACCTTCGGGCTATCTCCTCCAACGTGCCTTCGTCAACCGCCGACTCGAACACTCTGGGATTCCAAGCGGAATGTCAGAATGACGGGAATGGGGGGACCTGACGTGCGCACCGATCCGTTTCTCGGAACCGTCGTCCACGTGGTCGGCCACCGCCAATCGCGCCCCAACCTGCCCACCAACACCGACCTCACCGGCTGCCCCTTCTGCCCCGGCGGACTCGAAGCCCCCGAACCGTACGACGTGCGGTGGTTCCCCAACCGCTGGCCGGCCATGCCCGGTGATCGCTGCGAAGTCGTCCTCTACTCACC
>VERK01000146.1 GCA_018882725.1 Actinomycetota bacterium
CTCTACAACACGGTGCAGTCGTCCACGGCCGCCCTCAACAAGTTGTTCGCGATCATCGACGCTGTGCCCGATGTGAACGAGGTCGACTCACCCACTCCGCTGCCGCGGCGAGGTGCGATCGACGTGCGCGAGGTGACCTTCGCGTACCAGGGAGCCGAACGCCCAGCGCTCGAGTCGGTCACCATGTCGGTGGCCGATGGCGAACGTCTCGCACTGGTGGGTCCCACCGGAGCGGGTAAGTCGACACTTGCCAAGTTGATGGCCCGGTTGTACGACCCCACGCGCTCGCCCGCATCGGGCCTCACCGGAGTCGTGCGCTTCGGAGGGGTCGACCTTCGCGAAGCGTCGTTGAAAGAGCTGCGCGAACGCATCGTGGTGGTTCCCCAGGAGGGTTTCTGCTTCAGCGGTTCGATCCGCGACAACGTGCGAATCGCGCGGGCCGATGCGACCGACGCTGAAGTGGAAGATGCCTTGGCGTCCATCGGCGCGCTCGAGCGATTCGAGCAGTTCCCCGAAGGCCTCGACACCGACGTGCGTGAACGCGGCTCGCGCTTGTCAGCCGGTGAACGACAGTTGGTGGCTTTGGCGCGAGCGGCACTAGTCGACCCGGCTGTGTTGGTGCTCGACGAAGCCACCTCCAATCTCGACCCCGGTACCGAGGCCGAAGTCGAAGCTGCGCTCGAGCGCCTCATGCGAGGCCGCACCGTCGTGGTGGTCGCCCATCGACTGTCGACGGTGCGTCGAGCCGATCGAATCGCGGTGGTCGATCAAGGTCGTCTGGCCGAACTCGGCACGCACGACGAGTTGGTGGCGTTGGGTGGACGCTACGCGGCGTTGGCTGCGGCGTGGGAACGCAGCCAGCCGACGGTCTGAAGTTGCCGCGCGGCTCAGTCGCGCTCGAAGACCAGGACGAACTCGAGCAATCCGTTGTCACCGGTGGTCACGAATTGATTCGACGGATTCGGTATGCCGAACTCGGCGAACACGATCGGGATGTTGCCGAACACCCCGACGCGACCGTTCGAGTATTCGGCGGTCAGCGGGAAGGTGACGGTCTTGGTGGTGCCTCGCAACGTGAGGTCACCGGTGGCCTCGACCGTGATCTGCTCACCATCGGTCGGGATGGTTCCGAAGTCGATCGGTTGGGAGATCACGAACGATGCCGTCGGAAAAGTGGCCGCGTCCATGATGCGACCGGTGAATTGGCCGTCACGGCGAGAGCTGTCGCTCTTGATCGAGCCGACCTCCACCGAGAAGCCGCCCTCGACGACGACGGTGCCATCGATCGTGATCGATCCGTCGATGGCGCTCGTGCGACCGACGCCTTCGGTGTCGACTCCGCCGAGAACCTCTTTCACCCGGTAACCGAGGGTCGATTCGGACGTGGCGACCCACACGCCCGAGACACCGTCGGCAACTGTGTCAGTCGCCGTGTCGGTCACCGCGGTCGTGACGTTTGCGATGGTCGTGTCGACGAGGGCAGCCGAGAGATCGTCGGTGGAGAGTTCGTCCTCGGGCTTGTTGATGACCTTGGTCCAGAGCAAGATCGCGCCGTACACGACGGCCACGGCAACGAGGGCGAGAACGACGAGTCGAACGACCAGCTTCTTCATGGACTTCTCCGGATCTCTCAGCGAGCGACGAAGTACTTCGCTTGAGGATGGTGGCAGATGATCGCGGAGGTCGTCTGCTCGGGCTGGTATTGCCAGCCGGTTTCTTCACTCACCTGGATGCCGAGACGTCCTGCTTCGAGGAGGCGAGCGACAGTGGCGTTGTCTTCGAGATCAGGGCAGGCCGGGTAGCCCCATGAGTAACGACCACCGCGATATTGCTGGCGGAACAATCCACCGATCGACGGTCCGTCTTCTTCGACGAAGCCCCACTCGCTTCGAATGCGGCGATGCCACAACTCGGCGAGTGCTTCGGCCATCTCCACACCAAGACCGTGTACGAGCATGTACTTCTGATATTCGTTGGCTGCGAACAACTCGGCCGCGCGATCACTCACCGCGGCGCCCATCGTCACGATGTGGAACGCGGCGTAGTCGGGCTCGGCTCCGATGGGGCGGAAGAAGTCGGCGATGCACATGAAGGGAGCCTGGCTCTGGCGCGGATAGTGGAATCGGCACGCCTCGGCGGTGCGCGACTCGTCGGTCCAGACCACGAGGTCGTCGCCATCGGCGTTCACGCAGTAGTACCCGTACACGACTTGCGGTACCAGATAGCCACCGGCCTTGGCGGTGGCGAGTTCGCTGCGGAAGACGGCACGAATTCGTTCCTTGAAATCGTCGTCCGATTCCGATCCCTCCGGGCGGTACTGCCACTGATTGCGGAACAGAGCGGTCTCGTTCACGTATTCGGCGATCTCGTCGAGAGAGATTCCCTTCACGATGCGCGACCCGAGGAACGGGGGAGCGAACACCGGGTTGTCGGGAGCGACATCGGGTGAGCGGGTGGGGAGATCGACTGGTGCTTCGACTCGATCGGCCCGCTTCGGAATGTTGCGACCGGTCGGTACTCGACCGAACTCGGGGTCGTCGACGCCGGTGCGCTTGATTTCCATGATGCGATCGAGCGTTCGCAGACCTTCGAAGGCGTCGCGACCGTAGAAGACTCGGCCGTTGTACACCTCACGCAGATCGTTCTCGACGTAACTGCGTGTGAGCGCGGCGCCACCGAGCAGAACCGGCACCTCGTCGAGTCCGAGATCGTTCATCTCCACGAGGTTCTCGCGCATGATGAGAGTGGACTTCACGAGGAGGCCGCTCATGCCGAGCGCGTCGGCGCCCACCTCCTTCACCTTGGTGAGCATCTCCGAGATCGGGATCTTGATGCCGAGGTTGTGGACCTCGTAGCCGTTGTTGGTGCAGATGATGTCGACCAGGTTCTTGCCGATGTCGTGAACGTCGCCCTTCACGGTGGCCAAAACCAACTTACCTTTCGACGACGATCCGCCGACCTTCTCCATGTGCGGTTCGAGATGCGCCACTGCGGTCTTCATTGTCTCGGCCGACTGAAGCACGAAGGGCAATTGCATCTGGCCCGAGCCGAACAACTCGCCGACCACCTTCATGCCGTCGAGGAGGATGTCGTTGACGATCGACAGCGGTGCATGGCCAGCGGCCAGTGCGGCGTCGAGATCGTCGGTGAGGCCGTCACGATCACCGTCGATGATGCGGTGCTTCAGACGTTCGTCGATCGGCCAATCGGACCGGTCTTCTTTCTGACTGCCAACCGTTGCAACGTCTTCGAAGATCTCGAGCAATTTTTTCAGCGGGTCGTAGTCGGGGGTGCGACGGTCGTACACCAGGTCGAGGCACACCTGCTTGTGTTCTTCGGGCATCCGCGCCAAGGGCACGATCTTGCCGGCGTGAACGATGGCCGAATCGAGGCCGGCGGCCACGCATTCGTGGAGGAACACACTGTTGAGCGCCTGGCGCGCGGCCGGCTTGAGGCCGAAGCTCACGTTCGACACGCCGAGCGTGGTGAACGCACCGGGAATCTCCGACTTGATGCGGCGGATCGCGTCGATCGTGTGCTTGGCGTCGAGACGGAGGTCGTCGTCGCCCGTGGAGAGCGGGAAGGTGAGGGCGTCGAAGATGAGGTCGTGGGCGCTCAAGCCGTAGCGATCGACGGCGATGCGGTGCAGACGGTGGGCGATCTCCATCTTCCATTCGACGTCGCGCGCCTGACCTCGTTCGTCGATGAGGAGGCACACCACCGCCGCGCCGTACTCGCGCGCGAGAGAGAACACTCGATCGAGTCGGCTTCCGGGGGCCTCGCCATCCTCGAGGTTGCCCGAATTGAGAATGGCGCGACCGCCGATGTGTTGCAGACCGGCTTCCATCACCGGCGGTTCGGTGGAGTCGAGTACGAGCGGAACGCTGGCCTGCGTGGCGAACCGACTGGCGATCTCGTCCATGTCGACCGTGCCGTCACGGCCGACGTAGTCGACGCACACGTCGAGAACGTGCGCGCCTTCGCGCACCTGCTCGGTGGCCATCTTGCTGCAGTTGTCCCAATCGGACGCGATCATCGCCTCGCGGAACGCCTTCGAACCGTTGGTGTTGGTGCGCTCACCGATGATCAGGAACGAGTTGTCCTGCTGGATGGGCACCGACGAGTAGATCGACGAGACGCTCGGCTCGAACGACGCGGTGCGGTGAGGTGCGCTACGGCCACCCACTGCTTCGACGACGGCGCGGAGATGCTCGGGAGTGGTTCCGCAGCAACCGCCCACGATGCCGATACCGAGATCGTCGACGTGGTGGCGATGGAACTGCGCGAGTTCGGCCGGTGTGAGGTCGTAGTGCGTGCGACCGTCGACGACGCTCGGCAATCCGGCATTGGGGAGAACGCTGATGGGGAAAGGCGACGACTGAGCGAGGAAACGCAGGTGCTCCTGCATCTCGGCCGGACCAGTCGCGCAGTTGATTCCGAGGACGTCGGGACGCATGGCGCCGATCGCAGTGAGCGCGGCACCGATCTCGCTGCCGACCAACATGCGACCGGTCGTCTCCATCGTCACTTGCACCTGGATCGGAACCTCGCGACCCTCGGCAACCATGGCGCGTCGGCAACCGATCATCGCCGCCTTGATCTGCAGGAGATCCATGCACGTCTCGATCAAGAACAAGTCGACACCGCCCACGAGAAGTCCGCGGGCCTGCTCTTGGTAGGCGTCGCGCAACTCGGCGAATCGGATGTGTCCGAGACTCGGCAACTTGGTGCCGGGTCCGATCGAGCCGGCGACGAAGCGAGTGCGACCGTCGGTCTCGTACTCGGCGGCCACTTCGCGGGCCAGTCGTGCGGCCGCAACATTGAGGTCGTACGCCTTCTCCGGAATCGCGTATTCGTTGAGCACGGTGCTGAAGCTTCCGAAGCTGGCGGTCTCGAGGGCGTCGACTCCGACGTCGAGGAACGCGGCGTGCATCTGACGGATCACGTCGGGACGGCTCAGGCACAGCATCTCGTTGCAACCCTCGAGCGATGCGCCGCCGAAGTCGTCGGGCCCGAGGTCGAGGCCTTGTACGAAGGTGCCGAAGGCGCCGTCGAACACGATGACCCGTTCGTTGACGGCATCCATGTAGTTCTGGCGCGACATCGACGAGAACGCTACCTCTGGTGGTTCGTGTGGCCAGGGAGTGTTCGTGATTGTCGAGAGTTCGGTGCGGTGTGACTTGTGCTGGACGGTCGGTCGTGGACGAAGGGTGGGCATTACCTTTTCCCGCGTGCCGCGCGAACGCATCTACACCCGCCATGGCGACGATGGCTCGACCGGCCTCTTCTACGGTGGTCGTGTCCCGAAGGACAGCACCCTGCCGCGGGCGTACGGTTCGGTCGACGAAGCGCAGGCCGTACTCGGGATGGCGCGGGCCGAAGCCGGCGCCGGGTCCGAAGTGGAGACCATGCTCGTTCCGATCATGCGCGACCTCTGGGTCTTGATGGCCGAGCTGGCCACGTTGCCCGAGAATCGTTCGAAGTTGACCCCTGGTTCGTCGGCCGTCACCTCCGAGATGGTGGCTCGTCTCGAGACGTCGATCGACAGCCTCGATGCACGCTTCGAGCCGCCGACCGAATTCGTGGTGCCGGGCGGCAACACGGTGGCGGCTTGGCTCGACATCGCGCGCACCGTCGTACGGCGGGCCGAACGGCACTCGATCTCGGCGGCACCGTCGCCCTCACAGGT
>VERK01000147.1 GCA_018882725.1 Actinomycetota bacterium
CCCATATCGGCGTGCAGCTCACCGACTCGGCCTACGTGGCCGTGAGCATGCGCATCATGACCCGCATGGGCCAGGGCGCGCTCGACGTTCTCGGCAACAACGACTGGGTCCCCTGCCTCCACTCGGTCGGCGCGCCGCTCGCACCCGGACAGTCCGATGTCGCTTGGCCGTGCAACCCCGACAACAAGTACATCGTGCACTTCCCCGAAACCCGCGAAATCTGGTCGTACGGTTCGGGTTACGGCGGCAATGCGTTGCTCGGCAAGAAGTGCTTCGCACTGCGAATCGCCTCGGTGATGGCTCGCGACGACGGCTGGCTCGCCGAGCACATGCTCATCTTGAAGCTCACCAATCCGGCCGGCGAGTCGAAATACATCGCCGCCGCGTTCCCGTCGGCGTGCGGCAAGACCAACTTGGCGATGCTCGTGCCCACCATTCCGGGCTGGAAGGCCGAGACGATCGGTGACGACATCTGCTGGATGAAGTTTGGCGCCGACGGCCGTCTCTACGCGATCAACCCCGAAGCCGGGTTCTTCGGCGTGGCGCCCGGAACCGGCTACGACACCAACGCCAACGCGATGCACACCCTCTGGGGCAACTGCATCTTCACCAACACCGCTCTCACGTCCGATGGTGACGTGTGGTGGGAAGGCATGTCGGACGATGCCCCGGCCCGCGCCACTGACTGGAAGGGCAACACCTGGACGCCTGAGAGCGATTCACCGGCCGCCCACCCGAACGCTCGCTTCACCGCTCCGGCATCGCAGTGCCCCTCGGCCGCTCCCGAATGGCAGGACCCGGCCGGTGTGCCGATTTCGGCCATCTTGTTCGGCGGACGTCGTCGCACCACGGTTCCGCTCGTCACTCAGGCGTTCGACTGGGAGCACGGTGTGTTCCTCGGCTCGATCATGGCCTCCGAGACCACCGCGGCGCAGGCCGGCGCGGTTGGCAAGTTGCGCTTCGACCCGATGGCCATGCTCCCCTTCTGCGGCTACAACATGGCCGACTACTTCGCGCACTGGTTGCGCATCGGTTCGAAGACCGATGAGTCGAAGTTGCCCAAGATCTTCTTCGTCAACTGGTTCCGTCGCGACGAGAGCGGTCGGTTCTTGTGGCCCGGCTTCGGCGAGAACAGCCGTGTTCTGAAGTGGGTGTTCGATCGCGTCGAAGGCAAGGCTGACGCGGTGGAGACGCCCATCGGTCTGCTGCCCACACCGGGTGCCCTCGATCTCAACGGTCTCGACATCGCCGATGACGATCTGCATGAGATCCTGTCGGTCGACATCGACGGCTGGAAGTCGGCCGTGCCGCAGATCCAGGATCACTTCGCGCAGTTCGGGCCGAAGCTTCCGAGCGCGCTCAGCACGCAGCTCGAAACGCTGTCCGCGTCGCTCTGAGACGAGCGGTCGACGTCAGGTCTGACCGACGAGCAGGGCTCGGATTCCGAGTCCCATCAAGAACAGCCCGCCCAGTCCGTAGAGCAGGTACAACTTGTGGCGCATCTGGTTGCGATAGCTGTAGATGATCGCCACGGCCATGATGCCCACGAAACCGTAGAAGGCATGGAACGCCGGAAACTCGAGTTTCTCGCGATTCACGAGCGCCACACCGAAGGCCACCTGCACGAAAACCGTCAATTGGGCGAGGCCCGTGTACCACCACAAGGCGCGTGAGCGCAGCCCGGGAAACTTGTGCGCCAGGAGAGCCCACAGGCCCGCGAGGCCGTTGGCGAAGATCACGAACCACGAGAACGATTCGTGGAGATCGAGCAACATCAGTGCAGTCATGCCGATACGACGCTAGCCGGGCTACTCACCGCAGGCGGTGCCGCCGTACAGAGCGAGCACCAATCCGCTCGGCCCATCGTCGCTCAGCGTCCCGGTGAGCGTCGCTTCGATCTCGAATCCGGGACCGACGATCTCGTCGTTGTAGATCTCGACATCGGGATACACCTTCACGATGTCACGAACGGTCGATCCGACAGTGATGCCACCATCGGTGGCCGGGCCGAGCGGTCCGATCTCCGAATCGATGGGCGGACCGTACTGCCAGCCGTAGAAGTGACGTCGGGCCGTGTTGAATTCGCTCTGGTCGCCGAAGAGCAACCGCAGATTGGCCCACTCGACGGCGCGAACTTCGGTGCCCGGACACGAACCGAACTCGCTGAACGCATCGATCCAACCGGTGTCGCGATCGGGCGCGCCGAGAATCGCCTTCACGTCGCCGATCACGCCGCCGGGCTCGACACCGAAACGTGCGTCGCCGATGCCATCGGAGCGCAGAACGAGTTCGAGTCCCGGAACGAGTGTTGTGGTCGTCGAGTTGATCGACGTGGTGGTGCTGGCCACCGGCTCGGTCGTGGTGGACACCAAGGGGGCAAGGCTCGACGACGAACCGGGAGCGATGGGCAAGGGAGCGAGGGTGTCGTCGCCTCCCCCACCGCCACCGCACGAGGCGACGACGAAGACGATGGCGAGAGCAGTGGCAACCCCGACAATTCGTGATCGATCGCGCATGCGACCAGTCTGCCCGATCAGCGAATGAGTGTGTCGGCTTCTCGACCACGCTCGACGAGTTGCAACCGCACGGCGGGATCGCCCGAACGAGAACCCGTGTCGACCACGGTCACCGAAGCGTTGTCGAGGCTGTCGATCACCAGTCGATCGTCGTTCAGGCACGCGCCGACCACTGCGTTGATGGCGATGAAGTGGCTGAAGATCACGGTGTCGACCGTCCGGGTGGCCACGAACGACACCACCGAATCACGGAACTCGACGTACGGCGATCCGAGATCGCCCCACGAACCTGCCATCGCACGTCGCAACCACTCGACGCGCTCGTTCATCGGAATGCCGGGCGGCGATGGAATCTCGCGCACTTCGTCGACGATCGGGAGATCGGTGATTCCCCAGTGCGTCATCAAGAACGATGCAGTCTCACGACAACGGCGCAACGGACTCGACACCACCGCCATCGGCGGTAAAGCCGCCAAGCGACGGGCAGTGTCGGCGGCCTGCTGCCGGCCCAGTTCGTCGAGACCCGGGTCGGGGTCGGTGTCCCAGCCCGCGGCCGCTCGTCCATGGCGAACCAGATACACGCGACTCACAAGAGCCACCCTTCGCGCGCACCTCCGGGCTGACCCGGCTCGATGAACCATTCGGTTCCGAACGCCAAGGCGAAGATCTCGGGCGGCATCTGCAGGAAGAAACTGCCGTCGGTGATCTGACTGGCGTGACAGGCCATCGATTCGCGCTTCTGAGCGACGTACTGCGTCACGTCGACCGCCATCGTGATCTCGTCCTCGGTCGAACCGAACGGATTGCCGTCGTCGGCTGGGGCCTCTGGATCGAAGGCCTCGGCGTCGGGATTCGACTCGGCGTTCATAGCCCGCAGACGAGCGATGCGCGTGCGGTTCATGGTCGACTCGAGAAGTCGAACCGTACGGCCGCTGTCGCGAAGGATCTCGGCAGCCCGATGACCGACCCGATGGACCTGGATGTGATCAGGATGTCCGTAGCCGCCGTGCCAGTCGTAGCACGTGAGCACATCACCCTCGACCCGTCGCACGATGGCCGCCAATCGCTCACTCGCCTCGTCGAGATCGGCGCTCATGAACGCACCCGGCTCGTGGTTCTGCGACCAGCCGTTCATACCGCTGTCGGCATAACCGAGCCAGGCGACTTCGCTCACGCCGAGAACCGCGGCCGACTTCTCGGTTTCGCGACGACGACGATCGGCGAGAGTCTCTCCGGGCTGAAGATCGGCGGGGACTTCGCCGTGGCGACCATCAGTGGCCACCACCAGAACGACGCGATGACCTTCGGCCACCGCCCGGGCGATGGTTCCCCCCGTGGCGATCGATTCGTCGTCGGGGTGGGCGTGGAAGCAGACGAGGGTGCTCACGCGTCGACGACGGCACCCGACGACACGAGTCGGTCGATGTCGGCGCTCGAGAAGCCCCACGATTCGAGGATCTCGCGCGAGTGTTGGCCGGGATGGGCCGGCGGCGAGGTGACCTCGGCGACCGTGCGCGAGAAACGCGGAGCGGGTGCGGGCTGCTTCATGCCGGCGATCTCGATGATCATGTTGCGCTCGACGTTGTGACGATGCGTGGCCGCTTCGCTCATGGTGAGCACCGGCGCGAAACACACATCGGTCGCTTCCATGATCGAGCACCATTCGTCGCGCGTCTTGGTGCGGAACACCTCGGCCAGCCGCTGCTTCAGGTGCGGCCACATCGAGCGATCCATCTGCTTGGCGAACTCGGCGTCGCCGTCGAGGCCCGTGAGTCGCATCAGTTCGGCATAGAACTGGGGCTCGATCGAGCCGAGCGACACGTACTTGCCGTCCTTGCACTCGTACACGTCGTAGAAGTGCGCACCGGTGTCGAGCAGGTTGGTACCACGGTTGTTCTCGTCGTGGGCGCCCATCTGCGAGAAGGCCCAGAACATCGTCATGAGAATCGCGGTGCCGTCGACCATGGCGGCGTCGACCACTTGCCCGCGACCACTCTTCGACGCCTCGAGAAGTGCGCACACCACACCGAACGCCAAGAACATCCCACCACCACCGAAGTCGCCCACCATGTTCATGGGCGGAACCGGGGCTTCACCGGCGCGGCCGAAGTGCGCCAGCGCTCCGGCCAAAGCGATGTAGTTGATGTCGTGCCCGGCCGCCTGGGCGTACATGCCGGTCTGACCCCAACCCGTCATGCGACCGAACACCAACTTCGGGTTGCGCGCGTGACACACGTCGGGACCCACTCCGAGTCGCTCCATCACTCCGGGACGGAAACCTTCGATCAACGCGTCAGCCGATTCGACGAGACGCAGCAACGTCTCGACACCTTCGGGGTTCTTCAGGTCGATGGCGATGTTGCGACGACCACGTTGCAGGATGTCGGCACCCGGCTTGTCGGGCGCCGGACCACGTACCGCCTGGCTTCGTTCGACGCGGATGACCTCGGCACCCATGTCGGAAAGCAGCATGGCCGCGAAAGGTCCGGGGCCGATGCCGGCGATTTCGATGATGCGGAAACCAGAGAGAGGACCGGGCATACCCGCATCGTATTCAGCGTGATGGAGCAACCAACCAATCGGAGTGACGCGCGTGGGCGGCAATCGCCCCCACGATCAACGGTTGCAGAGGTGTCGGCAAATCGTGTCCCATGTCGGCGACCATCAAGAGCGTCGAGTTGGGAACCAACTCGGCCGTTCGCTCACCACCGGCCGGAGGGAGAAGCGTGTCGTCGCGTCCGTGGATCACGAGCGTCGGTACACGCAGATTCGCGAGACCCTCGTTGCGCCGACCACTCGCATAGATGGCTGCCAACTGTCGATCGGACCCTTCTGGGTAGAACGATCGGTCATAGGCGCGAGCGGCGTCGATCTTCACTTGGTCGGCATCGAAGAAACGCTTCGACTGCCACACCGCGTAATTGATCGAGTGTTCGATGTAGGCGGCCCGTTCGGTGGGAGGCGGTGCGAGCAATACGGCCGCCGCTTCGGGTAGCGGAGAGCCGTATTCGGGTTCACCGGACATCGACATGACCGAGGTGAGCGATCGCACGCGATTCGGGTGCTCGATCGCCACGTGCTGAGCGATCATTCCGCCCATCGACGCACCCACCACGTGGGCGCTGGCGATTCCGAGATGATCGAGGAGCCCCACGGCGTCGAGAGC